>JBJMVK010000026.1:0-7167 GCA_045810725.1 Sphingomonas sp.
GATGTTGTCCATCGGTCCCGGGCGATAAAGGGCGTTGAGGGCGATGATGTCCTCGAACACCGTGGGCTTCACTGCGGAAAGCGTTCGCCGCATCCCTTCCGATTCGACTTGGAACACGCCTACCGTGTCGCCCCGTTGGAGAAGGTCAAACACGTCGGGATCGTCCCACGAGAGTGCCCCGTAATCGACGTCGATCCCCTGCTCCCCGAGCAGGGATTGCCCCTCCTTGAGCACGGAAAGGGTCTTCAATCCCAGGAAGTCGAACTTCACGAGGCCCGCCGCCTCGACATATTTCATGTCGAACTGGGTAACCGGCGTGTCCGAGCGCGGATCTCTATAGAGCGGAACCAACTCGTCGAGCGGACGGTCGCCGATCACCACTCCGGCGGCGTGCGTTGATGCATGGCGCGGAAGGCCCTCGAGTTTCATCGCGAGGTCGAACAAGCGCTTGACGTCGGGGTCCTTGTACTCCGCGGCAACTTCTGGAACCCCGTTCAGCGATCGCTCGAGCGTCCACGGGTCCGTCGGATGGTTCGGAATCAGTTTCGCGAGCCGGTCGACCTGTCCGTAGGGCATCTGCAGCACGCGTCCGGTGTCCTTCAGCACCGCGCGCGCCTTCAGCCGGCCGAAGGTGATGATCTGTGCCACCTTGTCGCGTCCGTACTTTTGCTGGACGTAGGCGATCACCTTGTCGCGGTGCGTTTCGCAGAAGTCGATGTCGAAATCCGGCATCGATACGCGCTCGGGGTTCAGGAACCGTTCGAACAGAAGTCCGAGGGCGAGTGGATCGAGGTCGGTGATGGTAAGTGACCAGGCGACGACCGAGCCCGCTCCCGATCCACGGCCCGGGCCGACCGGGATGTCGTTCGCCTTCGCCCATTTGATGAAGTCGGCAACGATCAGGAAGTAGCCGGCAAAACCCATGCCTGTGATGATCTCGAGCTCGTACTCGATCCGCTCGCGATAGGACGCCTTGTCTTCTTCGGACCGCCCAGCCAACCGCTTCTCGAGGCCCGCCTGAGCATCTGAGCGCAGTTGCTCGTCCTCGTTGTCGCCGAGACGGGGCAAGATGGGCTTGCGCTTGGGCGCAGCGACCGCGCAGCGTTGGGCGATCACTGCCGTATTGGCGAGCGCCTCAGGCAAATCGGCAAAAAGCTCGGCCATTGCCATGCCGTCCTTCAACCAGGCCTCGGCCGACGAGCTCACGCGATCGGCGCTTTCGACATAGGCCGAATTCGCGATGCACAGCATCGCGTCGTGGGCGGCGTGCAGCGATGGATCGACATAGGCCGCTGGATTGGTGGCGACGAGTGGCAGGTCTCGGGCGTAGGCAAGATCGATCAGCGCGTTCTCGGATGCTTCTTCAACCGTGTCCGAACGGCGGGCAATTTCGATATAGAGCCGACCGGGAAAGAGCGCCTGCAAGCGATCCAAATAGGCTTCTGCCTTGAGCTGTTGCCCCCCTGCCAGTAGCCGCGCGAGCGCGCCTTCTGCGCCGGCGGTCAGCGCGATCAGGCCGTCCCCGAGGCCCTCGAGCCTGTCCAAAGCGACATGCGGGTCCTCCTCGAGCGGACGGTCGAGGTGAGCCGACGAAACGAGCTTGCATAGATTGGAATAGCCTTGGTCGTCCTTAGCAAGCAGGACGAGCCAGTCGATCGCCTGTTCTCCGCCGAGCTCCGGCGGCCGCGAGACGCCGAGCATCGCGCCGACAATCGGCTGGACGCCCTTCTCGAGGCAGGCGTCGCTGAAGGGCATGACTCCATAGAGGCCGTTCCGGTCCGTAACGGCAATTGCCGGGAATCCGAGCTTTGCAGCCCGCTCGGCGATGACCTTCGGCTCCATCGCTCCTTCGAGCATCGTGAAGGAAGAGAATACACGGAGCGGAACGTAAGGATGATTCACGATCGAAATATGGGGTCATTTGCGGCACGCCGACAAGGAAGCCCTCGGACTTATCCACCACTTATCGTGGCGGTTGCCAGCGGCCCTCCATGATATCGCGGATCTCGCGCATCCGGCCGAGATAGGCCTCGGCGGCGCAATGTGTATCCGGGCACCGGTTGCGATAGGCGAGGAACCGGTTGCCCGTCTGTCGCAACAGATCTTCCTGCTGCGCCGAAGCAATCGCGAGCGCGTGCCGGTATTGGGTCGCCATGTTCACGTCCAGCTCCGAGAGCCCAGGATCGGAGCAGACCGCGACCTCGCCTTTCGAGCGAGCTCTTGAGCAGTCGAAGCTCGGCCTCCCGGCAAAGAGCGTACCCGGTCCGACCTCCCTGTTGACCGATTGCGGGGCGGTGACATTTTCCTGCGCTTGCGCGGGCGCAGGTTGCTGGAGTGTCGACCCTGGAGGCGCCGCGGGGGCAGCAGTTCCTGTGGAGGGGGTAGCGGCCCGAGCCAGTGTCGCAAGGGGCGTGACGATCGGGTCCGCATTTCGAAGCAGAACGACGTTGCCGCTGCCGTCGGCGGCGGGCTGGACTGTATAATCGACGTCCGACGTCAAAGTGCGGTGCCCGCCTGCAGCTACGACACCGGGGGGCAGATCAAGCGACAAGGATCCTGAGCAATTGACGGCGCCGCTGGAATTGTCCTGGCTCTCCATGACAGGATTTTCCATTCGAACAATGGCGTAGCCGGAGAGCTGGTCGAACGCCGCCTGGTCGCTCCCGCGAAGCTGAGCTGCCCGTCGGAACAGCTCGCGTTTGATGAGGTCGTAAGTCTGCTTGCTCGCGCAAAGCTTCTCAGGTGCGGGTGCCTTGGCCTGCTGCTCGTTCTGCGCCAGCTCGTTCAGCGAGAGCTTGTCCTGCTCCGGATTACCCCTGGTCGCGAAATAGACGCCCACGAGAACCACGAGCAACAGCCCGGCGACCAGCGCGAGCGTTGTCCAGCTGGGATTACGCGCCGAACCCTGAACGTCGCTGTGACGCTCCTGCTCCACTATTGAAGCCGTCCATCTTGCAGCCGCACTACACGGTCGACCTTCGAGGCGAGCCGCTCGTTATGCGTCGCCACGAGCGCAGCGCTGCCCTCACCGCGAACCAGGCCGAGGAACTCTCGCAGGACCGCGTCGGCGGTATGCTCGTCAAGATTGCCGGTCGGCTCGTCGGCGAGAACGAGCGGCGGCTTATTGGCGAGCGCTCGCGCGACTGCCACGCGTTGCTGCTCCCCGCCCGACAGCTTGGACGGCCGATGGTCGAGACGCTGCGCCAGCCCAAGCGCGCCAAGCAGCTGCTGCGCCCGTTCGTGCGCTGACTTCGGATCGGCGCCGTAGACCAGCTGCGGAAGGACAACATTCTCGACGGCGTTGAACTCAGGCAAAAGATGATGAAACTGGTAGACGAAGCCGAGCAAGTCGCGGCGGAGCCTGGTGCGGCCCTCGTCGTCGAGCTCTGCTGCTTCCTCGCCCCGTAATCGAATGGACCCTTCGAAGCCGCCTTCGAGGAGCCCGACCGCCTGAAGGAGCGTCGATTTTCCCGAGCCCGAGGGGCCCAATAGCGCGACGATCTCGCCTGGCTGGATGTCGAGATCTATTCCGCGCAGCACCTCGATTGTCACCTCGGCCTGCGTGAAACTGCGCTTCAAATCGCGGATGACGAGGACGGGCTCACTCATAGCGAAGGACCTGCACCGGATCCGTGCTCGCGGCCTTGTAGGCGGGATAAAGCGTCGCCAGGAAGGAGAGGATCAGCGCAATTAGGATGATTGCCCCGATCTCAAACGGATCAGTCTTCGAGGGCAAATCCGTGAGGAAGCGGACCTGCGGATCCCACAGGTTCTGGCCGGTGACGATCTGGATCGCGTTGACGACATTCTGTCGGAAGAACAGGAACACGGCCCCGAGGATTATTCCAAGCACAATCCCGAGCGATCCGATCGTCACCCCGACCGTCATGAAAACCTTCATCATTCCCTGCCGACTGGCGCCCATGGTGCGCAGGATCGCAATGTCGCGCGTCTTGGCGCGGACCAGCATGATGAGCGAGGAAAGAATGTTGAAAACGGCAACGAGGACGATCAGCGAAAGGACGACGAACATGGCCACGCGCTCGACCTCAAGCGCTTCGAACAACGCCGAGTTCATCTGGCGCCAGTCGGTGATCACGCCCTTGCCCTGCACCAGCTTCTGAATGGGCGCGAGTATCTCCTGCACCTTGTCCGGATTGGTCGTCTGGATTTCGATCATGCCCACTTGGTCGCCCATCAGAAGGAGCTGCTGCGCATCCTGCATCGGCAGGATCACGAAAGCCTTGTCGTAGTCGTAGACACCGATCTCGAAGACTGCTCCGACCGTATAGGTGACTTCCCGTGGCACCGTACCAACGACAGTCGACCGACCTTCAGGGTTCCACAGGGTGATCTGGCTGCCCGGATAGGCGCCGAGTGTGTCGGCAAGACGCGAACCGATTGCGACACGGTTGCTCCCGGGCACGATCGACTTGATGTCGCCGGCGAGCACGTTCGACGTGAGCGTCTTGTTGCCGCGGATGTCCTCGACGCGCATGCCGCGGACTATTACCCCCTCGAAGCGGCCGTTGGCTGTCGCCATCAGCGGAGTTTCGATCAGTGGCAGCGCGGAGGTGACCCCTGGTGTCTGTTTCGCCGTGACCGCGATCTTCTGCCAATCAGGAAGACTGCCACCGTAGCCGTTAACCACCGCATGGCCATTGAGGCCGACGATCTTGACAAACAGCTCGGCACGGAAGCCGTTCATCACGCTCATGACGATGATCAGCGCGGCGACGCCGAGCGCCACGGCGACGAGGCTGATAGTGGCGACGAGAAAAATGAACCCCTCGCCTTTCCCCGGGAGAAGATAGCGTCGGGCGAGCATGCGCTCGGCGCGGTTGAGGATCATGCGGTGAGCCTTGCGACTGCGGATTCCAGACTCAACTCCTCGCGCTCTCCCGTTGAACGGCGCTTTAACTCGACCGTGCCGCTCGCGATCCCGCGTGGGCCGATGATCACCTGCCACGGCAGGCCGATAAGATCCATCGAACCAAGCTTCACGCCGCCACGCTCGTCGCGGTCGTCGTAAATCACGTCGATCCCGGCGCCGTGGAGCTGGCCGTAAAGCGCTTCGGCGGCCGAGACGCTCGAGCCATCGTCTGCGCGCATGGTGATGATGCCGACCTGCCACGGCGCCACGGGCTCGGGCCAGACGATTCCGGCATCGTCGTGGCTTGCCTCGATGATCGCTCCGACGAGGCGCGACACGCCGATGCCGTAGCTTCCTCCGACTGGAGTCACCGGCTCTCCGCCAGGTCCGCTGACGGTGAAGCCGAGCGATCTCGTATATTTGTCGCCGAAATAGAAGATGTGGCCGACCTCGATGCCGCGCGATTGTCGGAGGTCACCGCCAAGCTCGGTTTCGCGCGCGTCATCGCGCTTCTCGTCCGTCGCCGCATAGTCGGCGGTCATCGAATTGACGAACGCCTGGAGCGCGGAGGAATCCGCGGCATCGACCGCATAGTCTTCAGCTGGCCTCAGCGCCTCCCAGCTCTTGTGGAAGAAGACCTCGCTTTCCCCCGAGGGGGCGAGGATGATGAACTCGTGGCTGAGGTCGCCGCCAATGGGTCCGGTATCAGCCTGCATCGGGATGGCGCGGAGTCCAAGCCGCGCGAAGGTTCGAAGGTAAGCGACGAACATTCGGTTGTAACTTATGCGGGCGCCGGCTTCGTCGAGATCGAAACTGTAAGCATCTTTCATCAGGAATTCGCGACCACGCATCACCCCAAAGCGCGGGCGGATCTCGTCGCGGAACTTCCACTGGATGTGGTAGAGAATCCGCGGCAGGTCGCGATAGCTCCTCGCCGAGCCCTGGAAGATTGCCGTGAGCATGTCCTCGTTCGTCGGACCGTAGACCAGCTCGCGTTCCTGCCGGTCCCTGATCCGCAGCATCTCGGGGCCATAAGCGTCATAGCGTCCGGTCGCTCGCCAATAGTCTGCCGACTGGAGCGTCGGCATCAACATCTCTTGAGCACCCGCCCGGTCCTGCTCCTCTCGAACGATCTGCTCTATCTTCTTGAGGACCCGGAAGCCGAGTGGCAGCCATGCGTAGATGCCGGCGGCCGTCTGCCGCACGAGCCCCGCACGCAACATGAGCTTGTGGCTGACGATCTGGGCGTCCGCCGGGCTTTCCTTGAGAACGGGCAGAAAGGCTTGGGACCAGCGCATGGGGCCGCGCTGTAGGGTCGCAGTGAAATGCGCGCAACCGGAGCGGACTTGACTTTGGACATGTGGCATCGCCGACACAGGCGGCACGGAAACGCAACTTACGTCAATTTCGTGTCGTGACAGCAGTTTGGCAGCGGCCTAGGCACGATTTGTCCGAACGAACTGGCCCTTGGGTCGGGTTCGGGTGGCGGCGGGACGTCGCGATCGCTCGGTCTGGGGAACGAGCTGAGCGCGGCCTGGGGACTCTCGCTGCGACACATCCAAGGGGGCTGACGAGCAATCGTCACGCAGGGCGCCCGGATCGCTAGTCGATCCGGGCGTTTGCTTTTTATGCTATCGCTTCGCGTGATTTTTTCGACGCCGAAGCATGAGTGAGACTGGAAAGCGCCCCCTGACGAAGCTCGTGCAAGGCGGGCGGCGAAAGGAGTGGCGTGGAAGGCTCGTCAACCCGCCGATCGAGCGCGCCTCCACTATCCTTTTCGACAGTGTCGAGCAGCTTCGAAACACGCGGGCGTCTCACGGCACTTACAACTACGGCCTGCAGGGAACGGCGACTCAATGGGCGCTCGCGGAGGCCCTGACCATGCTCGAGCCAGGCGCTGCGGGGACAGTGCTTTACTCATCGGGGCTTGCCGCGATCACGACACCGTTATTGGCGCTGCTCCGGCCGGGCGACGAACTGCTTGCCCCTGACAATGTTTACGGCCCGACACGGCGGTTCTGCGACACGGTCCTCAATCGACTGACGATTACGACACGTTATTATGACCCACTTGCCGGAGCCGCACTTGCCGATCTGGTCGGCGAAAGCACCCGGGCAATTCTTCTCGAGAGCCCGGGCTCGCAGACAATGGAAGTGCAGGACGTTGGAGCGATCTGCGCTGTCGCGCGCGAACGGGGGATTGTGACCTTGCTGGACAACACCTGGGCGACCCCCCTGCTCTTTCCGGCGATCGAAGCCGGTGTCGACATCAGCATTCTTGCGGGAACCAAATA
>JBJMVK010000027.1:0-15416 GCA_045810725.1 Sphingomonas sp.
CGCCGGAGTGCGCACGATCGAGCACGCCTCCTATCTCGATGCCGAGGGAATCGCGCTCGCCAAGGCCAATGGCGTGTGGCTCGACATGGACATCTACAACGGCGACTGGATCAACGATGTCGGCGTGAAGCAGGGGTGGCCTGCCGAATATCTTCGCAAGAACATCGAGACTACCGACGTGCAGAGGCGAGGATTCGCGGCCGCCGTTAGGGCTGGGGCGAAAATGACCTTCGGCACCGATGCCGGCGTGTACATGTACGGCCTGGGCGCGCGGCAGTTCGCCTATATGGTGCGCTATGGAATGACGCCGATGCAGGCGATCCAGTCGGCGACCAGTGAAGCGGCGAAGGCCTTGGGAAAAGTGGGACAAGTGGGCTCCGTTTCGCCCGGCGCCTATGGCGACCTCGTCGCCTTTTCGGGTGATCCGCTCGCGGATGTCCGCACACTGGAACATGCCGAGGCCGTCATCAAGGAGGGCGGATTGGTCCATTAGGCGCCGGCATCAGCTGGCTGGCGCCTGTTCCCCTCTTGTTCTCATGGAACAAATCGGATACGACCTCCTTCGACAGGCGGACCTCGAGCCGTCGATGATTGGTCTTGAATGGAGACAGGGGACATGGCAGCGCAGTTGAAAGTCATCGGTAGCGGAGTTCAAGTGTCCAGCACGGATCGTCAGAAGGCGCTCGAGGCGGCGCTCGCGCAAATTGATCGCGCGTTCGGCAAGGGCTCGGCGATGAAGCTCGGCAGCCGCGAGAAGATGGAGATCGAGACTGTTTCGACGGGCTCACTGGGTCTCGATATCGCGCTCGGCGTCGGCGGACTGCCGCGTGGCCGGATCATCGAGATTTACGGACCGGAGAGCTCGGGCAAGACGACCCTGGCGCTGCATGCGATCGCTGAGGCCCAAAAGATCGGTGGGACGGCGGCCTTCGTCGATGCAGAACATGCGCTCGATCCGGGCTATGCGAAGAAACTTGGCGTCGACATCGACGAGCTGATCGTATCGCAGCCGGATACTGGCGAGCAGGCGCTCGAGATCGTCGACACGCTCGTGCGATCGAATGCGGTTGACGTACTGGTCGTGGACTCGGTTGCGGCGCTCGTTCCGCGGGCCGAGATCGAAGGAGAGATGGGCGACAGTCACGTCGGCCTTCAGGCGAGGCTGATGAGCCAGGCTCTTCGCAAGCTCACGGGATCGATCAGCCGTTCGCGCTGCACCGTCATCTTCATCAACCAGGTGCGCATGAAGATCGGCGTGATGTACGGGAACCCGGAGACCACGACCGGCGGGAACGCTCTAAAATTCTATGCGTCCGTGCGTCTGGACATCCGTCGAACCGGACAGATCAAGGACCGTGATGAGATCGTCGGCAACGCGACCCGTGTCAAAGTCGTGAAGAACAAGGTCGCACCGCCGTTCAAGCAGGTCGAGTTCGACATTATGTACGGCGAGGGAGTGTCCAAGGTGGGCGAAATCCTCGACCTCGGCGTGAAGGCGGGCTTGATCGAAAAATCAGGAGCCTGGTTCAGCTACGATTCGGTCCGTATCGGTCAGGGTCGCGAGAACGCCAAGGTGTACCTCAAGGAAAATCGGGAGGTCGCGCAACGCATCGAAAACGCGATCCGTGGTCGCACGGAGGAAGTTGGCGAGGCGCTGATGGTCGGCGCCGCCACTGACGACGACGGGGATTTGGCAGACGAATGATTGCGATCGGCGACTAGGCGACTTCCTCTGGCACTGGCGCGAGGAGATTGGCGCGGGAACTTCCAATCTGCGCGAACAACCGCCGCGGCTCGGTTAGGACGATCATCACGAAGCCCCCGGCAGCGCACGCAGCCGTGCCGACGACAAATGGTACAGGCGTTCCGTCGAACTTCTGGCCGATCAGAAAACCGATCGCAGCGGCGCCGACTGTGCCGGTCATTCCCTGGACGGATGAAGCGGTTCCGGCAATTGGCGCCATATGCTCCATCGCCAGCGTTCCCAAGTTAGACGAGGTGAAGGCAAAGCTTGCCATCGTCAGACCCTGAAGGAGAATGAAGAGGGGGAGGCTTTCCAGACCCCGGAGCGCAATCGTTGCGTGGATGGCGGTGATGAGCATGAATGCGAGCGCGCCCGTATGCCCGACGCGCCGCAGACCGAAGCGTCCCACCACCTTGGAGTTCAGCCATGACGCGATCGCCATGGGCGCGGCGATCGACGCGAAGACGAGGCCGATGAACCTGCCCTCGTGGAATGCGTCAAAAACGATCTGCTGGATTGACGATATGTATGCGACAAGCGCCGAGAAGCTAATCGTCATCGCGAGCGTGTAGCCGCGCGACTGCGGCTCGCTGACGGTTTCGAGGATGGCGCGACCCATGGCGCGCCAGTGGAGCGGGCGGCGGAAGTCGGGGTGAAGCGTTTCGGGCAGTCGGAGCCACGGCCAGATCACCATCACCGTCGCGTATATCGCCAGTACGACGAAGATCGCGCGCCATGGTGCAAAGAGCAGGATCAGCTGCCCGATGTTCGGAGCAAGTACGGGCACCAGCATGAAGGTCATGAAGACGAGGCTCATAACGCGCGCCATCGCCTCGGCCTCGAAGAGATCGCGCACCATCGCGACGACGAGGACGCGCGAGGCCGCAGCCGATGCGCCCATGAGCACACGCCCGGCAATCAGCAGCGGGAATGTAGGCGACAAGGCGCAGAGGAGCGCAAACAGGCCGTACAGCCCGACGCCCGCGGCCATGATCGGCTTACGACCGAACCTGTCGGCGAGCGGTCCCCACAGCAGCTGGGTGGACGCGAAACCGACGAAATAGGCGATGACCACCAGCTGCCGGTCGTTCTCGCGCGCCACATGAAGCGAGTGGCCGATCTGTGGCAGTGCCGGCACCATGGCGTCGATCGCGAAGGCATTGAGGGCCATCAGCCCCGCCAGCATTGCGGTCATTTCGCGAGTGCCGGGGCGCTTTACGCCATCCTGGAAGGCCGATTCGAACATGGGAGGTCGCCTGCTGGCTGATTGGCCGAAGGCGTGCAACACATGGTTCTCGGGAACTGAGGGGAAGACATGATTCGCCGACGCAACTTCCTGGTCGGGGGCGCTGCGCTTGGCGCAGGACTGGCGCTGCCGCTCGGCCGAGCGATGGCCGCTGCCAGGGAGGAATTGAAACCGGTACCGCTTCCGCCGCCCATTTCTCAAGCCGAGCGCCTGGAGCGAATCGCCAGAGCGCGTCAGTTGATGCAGCAGGCCGGCATCGGCGCAATCGTCGTCGAATCGGGTTCGAGCCTCGATTATCTCACCGGCGTCCAGTGGCATCGTTCGGAGCGGCTCACCGCGGCAATTATCCCGGCGCAGGGAGACCCGATCGTGGTCACCCCCTTTTTCGAGCGGCCTTCGGTTGCGGAAACGCTCGCCATTCCGGCAGAATTCCGCACTTGGAACGAGGACGAGGACCCGCTGAAGCTGGTCGCCGACTTTCTCAAGGAGCGGGGCGTTGCCGGAGCGCCCGTCGGCTTCGAAGAGACGGACCGATATTTCATCATCGACCGGTTGAGCAGCCAGGTTCCCAATCTCAAGGCAGTGACCGCTAACCCGGTCGTCCGTGCGCTAAGGATGATCAAATCGCCCGCGGAACTCGCCCTCATGCAAGCCGCAAACGACATCACCGCGCGCGCGATGCGGCATGCCGGCGAGGCTGCGCGCGCCGGCATGACTCCAGCGAATTACGGAGCGGCGATTGATGCGGCGACAACGGCGCTCGGCGGAAGCCCCGAATTCTCGCTGGTCCTCATCGACGAGGCCGCGGCTCAACCGCACGGCTCGAACAAGCCGCAGATCACCCGGCGCGGAAGCACGGTCCTCTTCGATTGCGGGTGCACGGTGCACGGCTATCAGTCCGACATCTCGCGCACGTTCGTTTACGGCGCCGATCCGAGCTCCGAGCAGCGCAAGGTCTGGAACCAGGTCCACGAGGGCCAGCAAGTCGCGATCCGCGCTGCAAAGATCGGCGCCGAGGCGGGGAGCATCGACGACGCCGTCCGTGCCACATACCAGGCCTGGGGCTATGGACCGGGTTACAAGCTGCCCGGCCTCTCTCACCGAACGGGCCACGGAATTGGAATGGACGGCCACGAGCCGGCCTACCTTGTCCACGGCGACACGACCCCCCTCGCGCCGGGGATGTGCTTCTCGGATGAACCTGGCATCTACCTCCCCGGCAAGTTCGGAATCCGGCTGGAGGATTGCTGGTACATGACGCAATCTGGGCCAAAGTTTTTCAGCAATCCGCCGCCCAGCATCGACCGGCCGTTCGACTGATCTTAGAAGTGGTCGTGAACCCGACCGGTGTTCGCCACGTGCGAAGGCGCGTGTTTCGGTTCGATCTCAGCTGAGCGCTCAGGGTTTAAAGCACCTTCCCAACGCGCGACCACGGTCGCGGCGACGGCATTGCCTACGACGTTCGTTCCCGACCGACCCATGTCGAGGAAGTGATCGACGGCAAGAATCAGCAGCAGCCCCGCTTCGGGGATGCCGAACATAGGCATGATCGCCGCGATGACGACGAGGCTCGCGCGCGGGACGCCGGCCATGCCCTTCGAAGTCACCATCAGGACCAGCAGCATGGTGAGTTCCTGTGCAAGGCTGAGGTGGATGCCATATGCCTGCGCGATGAAGATCGTCGCGAAGGTCATGTACATCATCGACCCGTCCAGGTTGAACGAATAGCCGAGCGGCAAAACGAAGCTTGCGATTCGAGGAGGAACGCCGAAACGGTCGAGCGCCTCAAGAGTGCGCGGGTAGGCCGCTTCCGACGAGGCGGTGGAGAAAGCGAGTACCACCGGGTCTCGGATGTAACGGACGAGATGACGAGTCCGCGCGCCGACCATTACGAAGCAGGCACCGATCAGCAGCGCCCAGAGGATCAGCAGCCCAAGATAGAAGCTTCCGACGAACTTGCCCAAGGTCGCGAGGATTTCAGGACCGCGCTCCGCCAGCGCGCTGGCGACAGCGGTGAACACTGCGAGGGGAGCGAAGCGCATCACGTAATCGGTGACCTGGAGCATGACACGAACCAGCGCTTCGACGCCGCGGACGATCGGCTTGCCCTTTTCGCCGACGGCGGTCAGCGCGGTCCCGAAGAACAGTGAGAATATGACGATCGGCAGGATTTCGTTTGTGCTCATCGCTTCGAAAATCGATGCGGGAACCAGGTGCGTCACGAAGTCCTTGAGATTGAATGCCGCGGTCTCGACGCCGCTTGCTCTCGTCGCTGAGGGAATCGCGAGGTTGAGACCCACACCTGGATGCAGCACCGTCACGAGGAACAAGCCAAGAGTCAGGGACACAAGGCTCGCGAGAATGAACCAGCCGAGGGAGCGCAGACCGACTCTGCCGAGCGCTGCAACGTCGCCCATGTGCGCGATGCCCGAGACCAGGGTTGCAAAGACGAGCGGCGCAATGATCATCTTGATGAGGCGCAGGAACAGCGTGGTGACGATGCTGAGATAGCCAGCGATGGACTTCAGTCGATCGGCCGATGCAGCGCTGCCGTCGTCGATCGAATAATTTATAGTCCATCCGGTGATGATCCCGAGAACCAGCGCGATCAGAATGAACCGGGTCAGCTTTTTCGCCATTCGTCTCCCTTTCGGCGCGGACCCAAGCCGCAGGCCGCAGCGCCGTCAAGCTTCACAGCCGCTTGGACCTTCGGCTAGGGCGTTTCCATGGCGAATGGCGACACCAGCGGCGATGTGCTGACCTTCGGGCGCGCGATCCTGCACGACGAGGCGCGCGCGCTGGATGCGCTCGCGGACAGTCTCGATGGCCCGTTCGAAGAGGCGGTTCGGCTGATCCTCGAATGCCGCGGCAAGTTGATTATTGGAGGACTTGGCAAATCGGGTCACGTCGGTCGCAAGATCGCCGCCACCTTCGCGTCGACCGGTACAACTGCCACCTTCCTTCACCTCGCCGAGGCGATCCACGGAGATCTCGGCATGGCAAGCCACGGCGACGTCGCCATCCTGATCTCGCAGAGCGGAGAGACCGCTGAGCTGGAGCCGGTCATCGATCACCTTCGGCATGTCGGAATTCCAATACTTGCTATCACAGGCAGCGGCGCATCGATGCTCGCCAAGGCCGCGGCAGCGGCTCTCGTGCTTCCGCACTGGCCGGAGGTCGGTCCTGAGTCCGTTGCGCCGACGACTTCGACAACCATGACCCTGGCGCTCGGCGACGCGCTTGCGATGACGGTGATGCGCCAAAAGGGGTTCACTCGAACCGACTTCGGGCGACTTCACCCGGGGGGCGCACTTGGAGCACGGCTGAAGCCCGTCAGCCGATTGATGCATTCGGGCGATGCGCTTCCACTGATTGGCGAGGACGCCTCGATGCATGACGCGATCGTCGAGATGTCGGCGAAGCGGCTCGGGATCATCGGAGTGGTGGACAATATGGGCGATCTCGTCGGAGCCATCACCGACGGAGACTTGAGGCGGCACATTGAGCAGGGTCTTGATCACACTGCCGCCGAGTTCATGACCCGCGCTCCCAAAACCATCGACGCTGATGCGCTGATCGACGACGCGCTGACCTTGTTCGAGGAGCACAGGATCACGGCTTTGTTCGTGGTCGAGCGGGACGGCCGCGCAAAGAAGCCGGTCGGGGTTCTCCACATCCACGATTGCCCCGCGCCGAGATGAGCTGTCTCACTATGAACACGGTGATCCTGATCCCTGCGCGTCATGCCTCAACGCGTTATCCCGGCAAGCCGCTCGTCGAATTGAAGGGCGCGACTGGTGTCGGCAAACCATTGATCCATCGAAGCATCGAGGCGGCGCGGAAGGTGAGGGGAATCTCGGGCGTGTTCGTCGTCACAGATGACGAGCGCATCGCCGACGCCTGCACTCCGGCCAAAGTTGGAGTCATCATGACGTCACCCCATTGCCGCAACGGCACGGAGCGCTGCGCCGAAGCGCTGGCGGAGCTTCACGCCCCTGACCTGATAATCAACTTCCAAGGAGACGCACTCCTCACTCCCCCAGCTTTCGTGGAGGCGCTGGTCGCGCGTATCGCCGACGACAGCGATTCCTTGGTCGCAACCCCCGCAATGCGCCTCAGGAGCGACGAAGTCCGGGCGCTTCAGGCGGAGGAAGCCGCGGGCAGAGTGGGGGGGACCACCGTTGTCACCGATGACCTCGGCCATGCACTTTACTTCTCCAAGCGATTGATTCCGCATTTGCCCGCGGGGTCGCTTAGCGGTGAGATGTCGCCGGTGAGGTTGCACGTTGGTGTCTATGCCTACCGGCCCGAAGCACTCGAGCGTTACGCCGCCACACCGATAAGCCAACTCGAGACACTGGAAGGGCTGGAGCAGCTGCGCTTCCTGGCGACAGGCGTTCCAATTGCGGTTGTTGATGTGGAAACGCCGCCGTTCACGCTGCGCGAACTCAACAACCCCGAAGACGTGAGACCTATTGAGGAGGCACTCGCGGAGGCAGGCTTAGAGTGAGCTTCCTCGACGCGCTGGATCCGAAATACCGGCTGGTCCTGTGTGACGTCTGGGGCGTGGTTCACGATGGCGTCGAGCTTTATCCTGGAGCCGCGGAACGCCTCCGGCAATGGCGCCGCGAGCGCCGATGCGTGATCCTCCTCACGAACGCACCGCGCACCCAGGACGCCGTCGAGCAGCAGCTTATCCGCATTGGCTTGCCACGTGACTGCTGGGACGCCATCGCGACCAGCGGGGAAGCTGGCATCGAGGCTCTCAAGTCTGTCGGCAAGCCTGTTGGGTTCATCGGTACGGCGGGCGATCGCAATGTCCTCGAGGGTCGGGGCGTCGCCATTGCTGAGGATTGCGACTTCATGCAGCTGGCCTGCACCGGAATTCGCGAGGGTGAGCCGGACCCGCAGCAATATCGCGCCGAGCTGGAGCAGCTCGTCGAGCGCGACGTGCACATGCATTGCTTGAATCCGGACCGCGTCGTCGTCCGTGGCGGATCCACCGAAGCCTGCGCGGGTGCGATCGCGGACATCTACCAGATGCTGGGCGGCCGGGTGACTTGGTACGGCAAGCCGTTCCCGTCGATTTACGAGCACGCGCTGCACCGCGCCGGGGATCCACCAAAAAGCGAGGTGCTCGCCGTTGGGGACGGCCTTCAGACCGACGTTCTGGGTGCGGCGCGGATGGGCTTCGACACGATCTTCGTCACCGGCGGCATTCATGCCGGCGAGGCATTTCCCGACAATTTCGCGGCACAGAACGGCCTTGGCGACTGGCGGCCGGTAGCGGTTGTGGACGGCCTCGCCTAGATAGCGCCGATGAACCTATGTGGACATGATGTCGGAATTGACCGGCCACTCTTCCTGATCGCAGGTCCTTGCGTGGTCGAGAGCGAGGAGTTGCAGCTCCGCACGGCCGAGCGTCTGAAGGCGATTTGCGAAAAGCTCGGCGTCTTTTTCATCTTCAAGTCAAGCTTCGACAAGGCGAACCGCTCGTCGGACAGGAGCTATCGTGGCCTCGGGATGGAGGAGGGCCTGCGCATCCTCGAGAAGGTCCGGCGTGAATTGCAGGTGCCGGTCCTCACCGACGTCCACGACGTTCCGCAGATCCAGCCGGTCTCCGACGTCGTCGACGTGCTCCAGACGCCCGCCTTCCTCGCGCGTCAGACCGATTTCATCCATGCGGTCGCCGCTTCGGGCAAGCCCGTGAACGTCAAGAAGGCGCAGTTCATGGCGCCGCACGACATGAAGAACGTCGTCGACAAGGCCCGCAACGCCGCAAAGGCGGCTGGGGTCAATGCCGAGACGATCATGGTTTGCGAGCGGGGCGTATCCTTCGGTTACAACAATCTCGTCAGCGACATGCGCAGCCTTGCGATCATGCGCGAAACGGGCTGCCCCGTGGTGTTCGACGCCACGCACAGCGTCCAGCTTCCGGGTGGGCAAGGGACCAGCTCCGGCGGGCAGCGAGAATTCGTCCCGGTGCTGGCGCGCGCAGCCGTTGCGAGCGGAATCGCGGGCTTGTTCATGGAGACGCACCCCGACCCGGTGAACGCCAAGTCGGACGGGCCGAACGCGTGGCCGCTCGACTGCATGGAGAAGCTCTTAGAGACGCTCGTCGAGATCGATCGGATCGTGAAGGAGCGCGGGCTCGAGGAGGCAGCCCTCTAAAACCTTGTTTGGTCAGGCGGACGCGTTCGACGGCGCCTCAGCTCCGACCATCGTCGCCACGGCGGCAATGCTCCAAAAAGGCCGCTCGAGGCGTGCTCCCCAATTATTTCGCGTCGCTCCTGTGGAAGATCGCGTTCATCACCTGTCGTGCGGTATCGCGGACCACATGCGGCGCGTCCTCATCCTTCGCCATCGAAAACATGAACTTCTTGGCTTCCTTAAAGCTGATATGCGGCGGCAGAGGGGCAATCTCTGGATCGGTCTTCACCTCGAGCACCACAGGACGCTCGGCCCCGAGCGCTTGCTGCCACGCACCGATGAGGTCGTCAGGCTTGTCGACGAAAATACCCTCTAGACCCACCAGCTGCGCAAACTTCGAGTAGCGCACGTCTGGGATGTCCTGACTCGCATCGAAGCGTGGGTTGCCGTTCATCACGCGCTGCTCCCAGGTGACCTCGTTCAAATCCTCATTGTTGAAGACGCAGACGACGAGCCGCTTGTCAGCCCATCGCTGCCAATATTTTGCGATGGTGATGAGCTCCGCCATGTTGTTCATCTGCATTGCGCCATCACCGACCAGCGCGATCACCGGCCGATCCGGATGGGCGAACTTGGCACCGATTGCGTAGGGTACGGCGGCGCCCATCGACGCCAGGCCCCCCGACAATGACGCCAGCTGCCCGCGCTTCGCCCGGTAGTCGCGAGCATACCAGTTGGCGCAGGAGCCGCTGTCGCTCGTTATGATCGCATTCCCGGGAAGATGCGGCGACATTTCCCAGACGACGCGCTGCGGATTGACCGGATGTGCCTTCGTCTTGGCGCGAGCTTCCAGTGTTCGCCACCATTCGCGGATTGAGCTTTCGATCGACTCGCGCCAGCTCCGGTCGGATTTGCTTTGAAGAAGGGGCAGTAGAAGCTCGAGCGTGGCTTTCGCCCCGCCGTGGAGGTTCACTTCGCATGGGTAGCGCAGCGACAGCATCGAAGCCTCGATGTCGATCTGAACTGCGCGCGCCTGTCCTTCCTTGGGAAGAAATTCCGACCACGGAAAACCACTGCCGATTATGAGCAGCGTGTCGCATTGGTTCATCATGTCGGAGCTTGGGCGGGTGCCGAGGAGCCCAATGGCGCCTGTCACAAAGGGGAGGTCGTCAGGGAGCACCGTTTTTCCCAAAAGTGCCTTGGCGATGCCCGCCCCAAGCTTCTCGGCAGCGGCGATAACTTCACTAGGAGCTTCGGCAGCTCCCGCACCGACGAGTATTGCCACCCGCTTTCCGCGGTTCAACACCGCCGCGGCTCGTTGAAGGTCGGCTTCGGCAGGCACCATCACCGGCCTTGAATAGCCGGAACCTGACCGGGTGTAGCCATGAGCGCGCTTGGGCGCCTCGTAGGCGGCCTCCTGAACATCCTTGGGAATAATGATCACTGCCGGAGCGCGGCGGGCGAGTGCGATACGGACTGCGCGGTCGGTGACGTGCCGCAGCTGAGCAGGCGTGCCGACTTCCTGGACGAAGGCCGCAACGTCCGAGAAGACGCGATCCAGGTTCAGCTCCTGTTGGTAGCTTGCGCCGCGGACCGTTGCCTCGGCCTGACCACAGATCGCGAGCACGGGCATATGGTCGAGGGCGGCATCATAGAGACCAGTCAGGAGGTGCGTCGCACCAGGTCCGCCGGTTGCCAGGCAAACGCCGAGTTCCCCAGTGAACTTAGCGTAGGCAGTCGCCATGAAGGCACCCATCTCTTCATGCCGAGGCTGGACGAAGTCGATCTTGCCATCCCTCTGGATGGCGCCGATCACGCCGTTGATGCCGTCGCCCGAATAGCCGAAGATCCTTTTGACGCCCCAGTCCTTGAGGCGCTGGACGAAGAAATCAGCTGTTTTCATTGCTGCATCCACTCGCGTTGAATGCAGTTAGAACGCCGAGGCTCTGGCGATGCTCCCGTGAACTGTTTGCAACGGCCGGAGGCCGCCGCTAGCTAGGCCGAGCTGCGGGGCCCCTGTGGCGGAATGGTAGACGCGCTCGACTCAAAATCGAGTTCCTTCACCGGAGTGTCCGTTCGAGTCGGACCAGGGGCACCATCTTCGTACAGAGCATTTCGCTGAGACCCACGAATATGGATATCGGGGCGAGGCATGGTCGCTTAAAGCCCGTCCGCAGCTTTGCGTGTGCTTTTCCGAAGGCCGGTGGGCGAGCAAGGATTTCAATTCGCTGGCGGCAGTGCCGGCACCCGATTATGCTGCCTCGATGGACGCGCGGGCGAGGAAACAGCAGCAAATCGAAGATGACCATGGCGACGATGCGCGCGTGCTCGCCGAAGGGTTCGGGGTGAAGCGCGACCGGCTGCTTGCTTCGCTGACTCTGATTGCGGGCGTGGGGATGATTGTTGCCATGCCGTTCGCGCTTCGTGCGGGCGCTGAATTTTTCATGCCCGTCACCGCGGCGCTGGTCATCGCGATTGCGCTGGTTCCAATGCTGGAGTGGTTCGAACGGCGCGGCATTCCGTCGAAAGGCTCAGCAGGGCTCTGCGTCTTCCTCTTCCTCGCAGTAGCTATTTTCGCGGTCGGATCGATCGTGATCCCGGCTCGAGACTGGGTTTCTCGGGTACCAGCTAACATTCCCAAGGTCCGCGCCACGCTCGAGCCCGTGATCCAGATCTATAAGCACCTCGACAGGTTCATTGATCGTACCGCTTCGCAAATAGCGATCACGCAGGAGCAGACCCGTGCGGTGCGCATCGAAACTCCGAATTCCATGTCCAGCTTGTTGATCAGCTCTGCTCCGCATCTCCTCATTCAATTGTTTTTCGCGCTGCTCGTGATCTTCTTCTTCCTCGCGGGATGGACTGCCATGCGCAAGAAGACGATCGTCAGCCGGGGGAGCTTCGAGGGGGCACTGACAACCGCGAGGGTAATCCAGCAGGTGGTCGATGCCACTTCGACGTACCTGGGCACCATTACGCTTATCAATATCGGCCTCGGAGCACTGACAGCCTCTGCCCTTTGGCTTCTTGGAATGCCTTCCCCGGTGATGTGGGGCGGCATTGTCGCGGTCGCCAATTACATCCCCTACCTCGGGCCAATCGTTTGCGCCCTGCTGCTGTTCGTCGGCGGCCTCATGTCCTTCCCGGACGTGTGGGGGGCGCTCCTGCCACCCGCCGTGTTCATCGGGTTCCACCTGGTGGAGGCCAATTTCTTCACGCCCATGGTCGTCGGGCACCGGCTGACAATCAGCCCGCTCTCGATCCTCGTTTCTTTGTCGTTCTGGGCGTGGGTGTGGGGGACGACTGGCGCGCTCCTTGCAGTTCCGTTGCTGATCATCATGAAGACGGTCTTCTCGGCGGCGGGAACGCCCGACATCGCCGGATTTCTATTCGAGCAGGGTACCTTGACCCACGTCGGCGACGATGACGAGGAGGAAGTCGAGGAGCGACAGGAAATGCAACCCGCGATGGTTGACACTCCAAAGGCCCTCTCCTAGGTCGCCGCGACGCCAAAAACGCGGGTGTAGCTCAGTTGGTTAGAGCGCCGGCCTGTCACGCCGGAGGTCGCGGGTTCGAGCCCCGTCACTCGCGCCACATTTCACAACGCGCAAGAGTGGATTAGACCCGCCGCCATGGCTGGCCGCGCTTCCGCACTTGCCGTTCTGGGGCTCGAGCCCGGAGCTGACACGGCGGCGATCGAAAGGGCCTACAAGAGGCTCATCAAGCAGCATCATCCTGACCGCGAGGGTGGCGACGGGGGCCGTGCCGCCGAGATCACTCGCGCCTATCGGGAGCTTCGGGGCGGGCAGGCTTCGAGCGACCCGTTACAGTTCAACGAGGACTTCGCTGCAGCGCGGACGCGCGCCCGGTGGCCGGTCGCCGCGCTGGCTGCCGGTGCTGCGATCGGAGGGCTCCTCGTTGCCATCGGACCTAGCGATCCGCTTATTCGAACGCTTTCGGCGGCCAGGGCCCAGCTCCCGCTCCACCACGGCACTCGAGCGATGACAGCGCAGGACGCGATAGGGGAGCCGCTCCATAACGAACTGATCGATAATGCCGTGCACGAGGCAGTGTACCTGTTCCGAACGAAGGACGAGATGGCGCTCGCCAGTGCCAGCCGCGAGTGCCAGCGACGCTTTCGCGACGACCCTGGAACCGGGCTCCTCGACCGGTGCGCGGCCTTCGACGATGCCGTGATCGGCCTCGAAGACCGCGATCCGCTGCGTGACGGGGGACCGTTCGCACCGCTGGCGGTTACTGGTCGGCAGTGGAGCGCAGCCTCGGCACTGAGCGAAGATTATCTGGCGATCGACAGCCGCCTCGACCAGATAAGGCTGCGAGTGGAGATTGCCCTAACGCCGCAAGTCCCGCCGCTCGCTCCGGCGAACAGCAATAATGCTGGCGACTAGCGCTCTGACCCCGCCGCCGAGCCGCTGGCGCCATGCGATGATGCCTTGCCGAGGGGCTGCTCGTTCGACGCGACGGTGTCCGACGAGAGCGCGTATTTGAGATTGTCGGAGGCCTCGAACTTCTTGTTGTAGTCCTCGGCAACAACGTTTTTCGACGCCTCGCGAGCGATGAGATTGAAGCGAACGGAAACGCGCTTGTCGCCGCGCATCGACGGGGCAAGCTTGATCGCCTCCGCTCCTGGAATGTCCTTGATTGCCTGGGCGAGCTGGCCTTGCTGGCCGTATACCGGCGCCACGTGTGGGACGGAGAGCGCTGCAGTGCGCAGGGCGGCGGCATTCGGCTCGCGCCCCAGATAGCGATCGACGAACGCAGACGGCTGGCCCCAGCTTCCGCCCCATCGATAAAAGAGGTGCGCGCCGATGATCGCGTTCTTTGCCATGCTCGAAGCCCAGGTCGGGAGCACGTAATCGGCGTGATAGTGGGTGGCCCAGCCAACGGGCGCGTAGACCATACCAGAAAGCGCCTCTTCTGCGAGCTTCCAAGCCCGGCTCCAACCGTCGGCGTCAGGCCGCCGCGCAAGTGATCCGTCGCAAGTGAATGTGAACTGGCAACCAGTCGCTCGCGTCGAGCCCTCGTAAACCACCCCGCAGACGCTGCTCGGGAAGGCAGGATGGCGGACCCGGTTCAGAACGACCTGGGCTACCGCTCGCTCACCATCTGTGTCTTGCTTGCCAGCCTCGTAGTAGATTGCACTCGCAAGGCAGTTCAGCGCCTGGGCTCGCGCGCTCGTGCTTCCGTTGAAGATGAAGGGTGCCGCGGCCGGGTTTGGTCCGCCAGTCAGCGGGATCTCCGAATTGACCTTGAGCGCCTGTTGCGGGGCAACGGGCTGCAGGATCAATGGTGGCGGGGCGGGAGGTGCCGCATGACCGGCAGGCTTGCTCGCGGGATTGGGAACGACAACGCCGCCGAGAGCTACAAAGCCGACGAAGGCGAGCACGCCCAGCCCAACCGCGCCACGTGGGTGGGTCCGGACCAGCGCGCTCGCTCGCTCGCGCCAGTGAAGGGCGATGCTGCGCAGGCCGTCAAACGGCGGGCTAAGGGTCAGCGCTTGTGCCATTGGGTAGTGATATATTAGACTAACACACTAAGTTCAATGCAATTAGGAGCGAACTCGGAACGACCCCGTCTGGATCCACCGTATCAACGGTTTCAATGGGATAGCCCACGCCACTCCCGCGAATAGATAATATGGCGCCTGGGCTAAAACAGGCCATTGGCCGACGAAGGGGCTCATGCTTGCGACGAACGTCGCCCAGGCGACGATGATCACCAGGATTATGGTGATCCCAGCGAGTTTTCGGGCCGAGGGCTCGCGCATGGCCGGCGAAATAGGCTTTCGGTCAGCGACATTCCAGTTCCGGAGGATCATCGTATTTGCGTGCCCAAACCCAAACTCGCGAACTGCTCCACCCTGCGTGGCGCGATGATGAGGCCGTCTACTCCACTGGTGTCCAGGACGAACCGCAGGGCCGCCGCCGGCATAGTCTCTCTTCGCGCCTCTGCGGTTCTTCTCAGACGCTCGATGGCGACAAAAGACGCGTCGTTCGAATAATGGACACAAGCTTCTGGGGCGTGGGCCATCCTGCTCCCGGGCGGGGGCTCCTCTCCGAACCGGTATTTGCCCGTGAGTAACCCGCCCGCGAGCGGACTGAAGGCAACGTAGCGCAGGTGATGTTCTGCGCAGTAGGGGATCAACTCCTGCGCATCCGTCGCCGCGAGCAGGTTGTACTCGTTCTGGACAAATCCAAAGCAGTGGGTGAGCCTCTTGTCGGCCTTGTCCCTCACTGCTTTCACGTCGGACAGCGA
>JBJMVK010000028.1:0-22021 GCA_045810725.1 Sphingomonas sp.
AAACTCAAACCCAAAACTACTCTCTAAATATCTGAACGTTAACGCGGCATTTGACCACCGGCACATCTTCATCGACCCGAAGCCCGATCCCGCGAAGAGCTGGACGGAGCGCAAGCGGCTTTTCGACCTGCCACGGTCGAGCTGGGACGACTACGACCGAGCCTTGATCTCGAAGGGCGGCGGAGTCCACGCGCGCACTGAAAAGTCGATCAACCTCAGTGCGGAGGTGCGCGAAGCGCTCGGCGTCGATGCGAGGGCCATGGAGCCCGCGGCGCTCATCAACGCGATCCTCAAAGCGCCCGTTGATCTCCTCTGGTTCGGGGGCATCGGAACCTACATCAAGGCTTCGTCGCAGAGCCAGGTCGACGTTGGGGATCCAGGAAACGACGCGCTTCGAGCCGATGCGAGCGACATAAGCGCGAAGGTAATCGGAGAAGGCGCAAACCTCGCCATCACACAGGCCGGCCGGATCGAATTCGCCGATCATGGCGGGCGCATCAACACCGACTTCATCGATAACAGCGCCGGCGTCGACTGCTCCGACAACGAAGTGAACATCAAAATCCCGCTCAATCGTGAGATGCACGACGGCGCCCTGACCCTCGACAAGCGCAACAGCCTGCTCGCCCGGATGACGGATGAAGTCGCCGAGCTGGTGCTCGAGGACAACCGCCTTCAGACTCTGGCGCTTTCAATCGCCGAGGCAGGCGGATCTACCGCGCTTCCGGCGCAAGTCCGGACCATCGAACTGCTCGAAGCATCGGGCAAGCTTGATCGAAAGGTCGAGGGCCTTGGGTCGACCGAGGAGCTGCTGCGACGAGGCCAGGAGAACCGTGGCCTTACCCGGCCGGAGCTCGCCGTGGTCCTGTCGATCTCGAAGATCGTGCTCCAGGACGCGGCGGAAGAGTTGAAGCTGTCGAACGACCCGCTCCTCGAGCCGGAACTGTTCGAAGCGTTCCCCAAACCGATGCGCAAAACTCATGCGGCGGCCATTCGCGCGCACCGCCTGCGAAACGAAATCATTGCCACGAAGGTCGCGAACCGCCTCGTCAACCGGCTCGGGCCCGGCGTCGCCTACGATTTGACGGAGGAGGAAGGAGCCTCGCTCCAGCAGGTTATCTCGGCGTTCCTCGTCGCCGAGCGGCTGCTCGACCTCGAGAAGCTGTGGCAGGAGATCGAAGAGGCATCGCTCCCCGAGACGGTTCGCATCGAGCTGTTCTCGATTGCCGCCGCCACCATCACAGCGCACATCGCCGACGTGCTTCGCGCTGCCGGCGGCGAAATGCGCGTATCCGCCTTGTGCGAAATGCTGGAGCCGGGAGTCCGCAAGATTTCCGCGGCTGCGACCAAGCTCATCCGCTCGGAAGTGCGCAACGAAGCGGCCGCCCGTCGCGACCGCCTGCTGGCACTCGGCGCCAGTGACGAAATCGTTCGCGGCCTCGTCCGCCTCTATGAACTCGACGGGGTGTTCGGGATCGCCGCGCTGGCCGCGCATCAGAAGATCGACGAGCTCGGCGTAACGCGGGCCTATACCCGCCTGGGCGAAGCGCTTGCTCTCGACTGGGCGCAGCAGCAAGTCGCGCGCTTCGTCCCGGCCGATCAGTGGGAACGCTTGCTGACCGCTGGGCTCGCGCGCGACTTCGAGCAGCTGCGAATCGAATTCCTGTCACGCTGCAGGGGCAAGGAACTCGACGAGTGCGTCGACGTGTGGATCGAAGATCATCGCGCTCGGATCGACCAATTTCGTGAACTGGTTCGCCGCGCGCGCAGCGAAGGACATGTGAGCGCGCCGATGCTCGCCCAGATCGCGGGACAGGCTCGCATCCTTCTCGGTCGCTGATGCGCACTGCCGTGCTCGTCCCGGCGCCGGATTACCCGGAGCCGTGGCGCTGGGTTTACGACGCCGAAGCCCTCGTCTTGACCAACGCGGGCGTGAATGTTGAACCGGTCGTCTGGAGCGAGGCAGGCGATCTGTCCGCGTTCGACCTCATCCTTCCGCTCGTAGCCTGGGGATATCATCTCGACTATCCGCGATGGCTCGACTTTCTGGAACGGGCGGAGCGTGATCAGCTCCCGCTCCTCAACCCTCCCGAGCTTCTCCGGTGGAACGGAGACAAGGCCTATTTAGCCGAGCTCGGCGATGCCGGCGTTCCGACCGTGCCGACGCTGGCCGTCGAGGCCTGCTGCGATGCCGACCTCGAAGAGGCGCGCCGCCATTTCAAAAGCGACTGGCTCGTGATCAAGCCTCCCGTGGCGGCGAGTGCAATGGGCGCGTACCGCATCGGCCCGAACGACGACCTCCCCGCAGAGAGCCGCCGCAAGCCCATGATCCTCCAGCCGCTGATCGAGGAAATCGTGAGGAGCGGCGAGTTCTCGCTGATGCTGTTCGACGGCCAGTTCAGCCATGCGGTCGTCAAGCGTCCGCGCTCGGGCGACTTCCGAGTTCAGGAATATCACGGCGGGGTAACCCGGCCCTGCGACGCTCCTCCGGAAGGCGCGATCGAGCTCGCCGAGGCCGCGCTCGCCGCCGCTCCTGCCGCGGCAACCTATGCTCGCGTCGACATCGTCCCGGACGACGAGGCAATTCTTAGGATCATGGAGCTCGAGCTCATCGAGCCAGCGCTCTTTCTGGATCACGCCCCCGACCGCGGGGCAGCCTTCACTCGATCGATCCTGAATGCTCTTCAAAAAGCCACTGCCTGATCGCTGAGGTGAGATTGGGCGGCGGGCTGGCGTCGAGCCGCGCCGCGTCGATCTCGGCAACGATGGCGTTCAGCGGGCAACCGCGCTTTCTCGCCACGGTTTCGAGCGCGCGCCAGAACATCGGCTCGAGGCTGATTGACGTCTGGTGCCCGGCGATCAGCACCGACCGTTTCTTCGGCGGAGCATAATCCGCCATCAGTACATGTGCTGGCCGCCGTTGATCGACAGGGTCGAGCCGGTGACGAAGCCGGCATTCTCATCCACGAGGAAAGCGACGCCGCGCGCGATTTCCTCCGCATGTCCGAGACGCCCGACGGGAATCCGGGCAACAATCTTCCCCAGCACCTCCTCTGGCACCGCCGCGACCATGTCCGTGTCGATATATCCAGGCGCGATCGCGTTCACCGTAACTCCCGAGCGCGCGCCTTCCTGCGCAAGCGCCTTCGTGAAGCCATGGATACCGGACTTGGCCGCAGCATAGTTCACCTGGCCATATTGCCCCGCCTGGCCGTTGATGGAGCCGATGTTCACGATGCGGCCGTACTTGCGGCCCGTCATTCCATCGAACACCGCTTTTGCCATGTTGAAGCAACCGCCAAGATTTGTGTCGATGACCTCCTGCCACTTCTGATGATCCATCTTGCGGATCGTCGTGTCGCGCGTGATTCCCGCATTGTTGACCAGTACGTCGACCGGACCGAGGTCGGCTTCGACCTTGCGCACCCCTACCTGGCACGCCTCGTAGTCGGACACGTCCCACCTGTACGACTTGATGCTCGTGCGCTCGCTGAACTCTCTCGCGCGCTCGTCATTGCCGGCGTAATTGGCAGCGACCTGCATGCCCATGTCCCTGAGCGCGACGCTGATCGCTTCGCCGATTCCGCGCGTGCCGCCCGTGACGATCGCTACCCTTGCCATGCTCGAGCTCCCTGTTTGTTGTTAACGCGGGCGCCTATTCCTCGGCGAGCCAGCCTGCAAGCTCACGCTCGATTAGCTGTTCCAGCATCGAGATGCTTTCGGGAGAATCGTTGAGGCAATCGAGAAGCGCGAACTGGTCTCCGCCTGCGTGTTTGAAGCTGTGCCGTCCCCGGATTCCGAGCTCCTCCAGCGTTTCTATGCAATCGACCGAGAAACCGGGGGCCGCGACGGCAACCCTCCTGATCCCCCGCCCCGGATAGGCGGCAAGCGTTGCGTCCGTCGCCGGCTCCAGCCACTTCGCTCTGCCGAACTTCGACTGGAACGCAACATCGACCTCGCGGCCGAGCGCCTGTCCCAATAGCCGCGCCGTCTTCTGGCAGTGACAATGATAGGGGTCGCCCAACTCCAGAGTCCTCAACGGCATCCCGTGAAAGCTCAAGAGAAGTCGCTCAGGCTCGAAGTCCAAATTGCCGAGTTGGCGCGACAAGTTCGTCGCGAGCGCCTCAATGTAAAAGGGGTCATCGAAATAAGGTGGGAGCGACCGGATTGCAGGCTGCCAGCGCATCCGTGCCAGGACTCCGAACACAGCATCGTTCGCAGTGGCGGTCGTTGCTGCGCAATATTGGGGGTAAAGCGGCGCCGCGAGAATGCGAGTGCAGCCTTCGTCGACCATTCGTTCGATGGCCGCGGCGATTCCGGGATGTCCGTATCGCATCGCATAATGGATGGCGACGCCGGGCAGGCGCGCTCGGAGTGCGTCGGCCTGGCGGTGCGCGATGACGCGGAGCGGCGAGCCCTGGTTGGTCCAGATCTGGTTGTAGGCCTCGGCGGACTTTTTCGGGCGGGTCCTCAAGACAATCCCGTGGAGGATCGGCTTCCAGGCAAACTTCGGGATCTCGATCACCCTCGGGTCACTCAGGAATTCGGCAAGGTAGCGCCGCACGGCCCTGGCTTCGGGAGCGTCGGGCGTCCCGAGATTGATCAGCAGCACGCCGATCTTTGTTCGAGAAACCTTCGGATGATCGACGGGAGCGATCATGCAGCTGCCATACGATCGAAGGGGAGCGAGCGCATCCTCTTGCCGGAACCGGCGTAGATCGCATTTGCAAGGGCCGGCGCCACGACAGTCGTTCCGAGGCCGCTGACGCCGCCCGGGCGCGCACTGCTGGGGATGATTTCAACAATGATCTGAGGGGCGTTGCCAAGCCCAGGAAGGTCGAGGGCAGTGAAACGGCGCGCACGAGGCATTCCCGCGATCCACTCGGCAGAAGGGGCGGTCGCCTGGGCAAGCGCCCAGATCAGCCCACCTTCGATCTGCTGGCGAACGAGACCGCTATTCACCGCGCGGCCGCAATCCACCGCCGCGACCAGCCTCTCGACGTTCAAGCGCTGGTCGCTTGCCATGCTGGCGCTCGCGACCAAGCCAATGTGCGATCCGAAAGCGGAGCATCCGGCAAGGCCCATCGTACTTCCCGGCCCACCACCATCCCATCCTGCGAGCCGGGCGGCGCCTTGAAGGCAGCGCGCGAGACGGCCGTTTGCGCCAAGCATCGACATCCTGAAGGCGAGCGGCTCCAGTCCCGCTGCACGCGCCAGCTCGTCGATGAAGCTCTCGGTGAAGAAGGCGTGTTCGCGTTCCGGCGATCCCCGCATGTAGCCAACCCGGAAGGGAAGAGACGGGAGGACGGCTTCGACCGTGACGTTGGGAATGGCGTAAGGGGGCACGCCCTTGACCCCCGCCCTCATAAGCCTCCTCTTGTCGTCGACGTTCATCAGTCGGTCGAGCGAGGCGGTCATTCCGTCAACCGCGGCGATCTCCATCTTCCACGCGGCGGTGATCCCCCCTTGGCCTGGAAGCGCCGTCATTCGAGCAAGCGCCCCCGACGATACAAGGTCCTGGTTCTGGTTCGCGCTCTGCGACAATGTGGCCTGCACCGGTTTCTGAAATTGCCGAGCGAGCTCCACAGCATAGGCGATGGCATCGGATTCGAGCGCACGGCCCGAGGGTTCGCCGGTTGGCATGGGATAGAGCGTAACGTCGGAAGCGCTGATGCCGGCCACCTTCGCCGCCGCTTCACGGGTGAGGCCGGGTGCCTGGGTCGGTGCCCACAACTCGAGCCGGCCGCCATCGAAGCGGGCCGTGGCGGAAAGGGGCTCGAGCCCGAAGTGCTGGCTCGGCGAGACGAAGTAAGTGGCAGCGAGGGGGCGCGACCCTTCTACGATCGATTCGTAATCACCGCGCCGGTAGCGCTTTCGGTCGCCTCCGTTCTCCAAGGCCCGTTCGAAATGGCTTCGAAGTGGAGAGCTCCGCTCTCCCGAGAAGCTGGGATCTGCGGCCTTCACGCCGCGCTCGGCCGCCCACCAATTGTCGGCAACAATCGCAAACCATTTCCCGCGTGCGGAGATGTGGCGGATGCCATGAACCTTCTCGATCGGCTCTCGAGCGAAGTGCGTGAGCTGCCCACCGGGCGGCGCAACGCGAACGCTCGCGAAAAGCATTCCGGGAAGCCGCACGTCGCCGGCGAAGCGCCAGCTCCCGTCGGCTTTCGCGGGGCCATCGAGCCTCGGCAGCGGCTGGCCGGCGAGCCGACCCCTGGTCGCTTGGCGCAGTGGCGGGCTGGTGGGCGCTGTTCTCTCGGCCGCCTCCTCTGCGAGCTCGCCGAACGTGAAGGTACGGCCTCGGTTCATCACGAAGCCGTCGGCCACCTCGCACTCCTGCGCCTTGGCGTTCCAGCGGTCGGCGGCCGCTCCCACCAGCATCGTGCGGGCTATTGCCGCAGCTTCGCGAAGGGGTCCCTCGAACGCCCGCACGGACGTGGAGCCGGCGGTAATGCGCATCCGCCCGTCGGTTTCCATCCTGTAGGAGCGAAGCCAACCAAATCCATCGAGCCATCCCTCCTCACGGGCAAGCTCGTTGCCGTACGCCGCTCCCAGCGGCGCTGGCTCGACCGCAATCGAGTCCCAGGACGCGCCGAGCTCGTCGGCGACAATCTGCGGCAGGGCGGTCCAGACGCCTTGCCCGGTCTCCGCCTGAGCGACTGCCACGGTAATCCGGCCGTCACGCGCGATCTTGATGAAATTTCCAAAGGTGGAATCACCCTCCTGAACAAGGAGTTCGCTGCGCATGTGCCGTGGCCACGCGGTGATTCCGATGACGAGCCCGACGCCCGCGCCGCCGCCAACCAGCAATGTGCGTCGATCGAGCTTCAATTCGCGAACTGGGCCTTGAGGGTTCGCCGGTCGATCTTGCCGGTGCCGAGGCGCGGCAACGCCGCATCCGCGATGATTATCCGCTCGGGGATCTTGAACTTGGCGAGGCGGCCATCGAGGAAGGCGCGGAGGCCGTCCTCTTCTAACGCATGGCCGTTCTTGGCATGCACGATTGCTACCGGAACTTCCCCCAAGCGTTCGTCGGGCGCACCGAACACGCACACTTCGGCGACGTCGGGGCAGGCGTAGAACTCGGCCTCGACTTCCGCCGCCGAGATGTTCTCGCCGCCCCGGATGATGATCTCTTTCTTGCGATCGACGATGAACAAATATCCGTCGTCGTCGAGGTAGCCGACGTCGCCCGTGCGGATGAAAGCATCTGGGGTAAAAAGAGCCGAGGTCGCTTCGGGATTGGCCCAATAGCACTTGATATTGGCAGCCGTTCGAATCGCGATCTCGCCGGTCTCGTTCGCGGCGAGGTGCCCGCCGGAGTCGTCGAGGATAGCGACTTCGGCAAGCGGTGCCGACCGGCCCGTCGAACCGGGCTTCGCGGCATAATTGCTCCAGAAATTCAGGCATCCGACCGCGTTCGATTCGGTCAGGCCGTACCCGAGGGCGGGCTGCGCGTCGGGGAATTCTTGCTGGAGACGAGCGACGTGACTGACGGGCCGCGGCGCTCCTCCAGCCGTGATGTCCCTCAGCGATGAAAGATCATATTTATGCCGGTCGGGATGGTTCATGAGCTCGAGGCTCATCGTCGGCACGCCGACGAAGTAGGTGATACCCTCCTTCTCAATGAGGCGCAGCGCTTCGCCCGCATCCCACTTGCGCATGATCACCATGCACCGACCGATGACGAAGCTGTTGAGCATGACGGGCACTTCGCCGGTGACGTGAAACAAAGGAACGCTGACAAGCGTCCGAGGCGTCGGCGGCGGGCGACCATCCTCCTCGAGCAGTCCGCGCAGCACGATCAGGCCGCTCGCGTAGGAATAAGTGCCCGTTACCACGGCCCGGTGGGTTGAAAGCGCGCCCTTGCACAGACCTGTCGATCCCGACGTGAAAAGGATAGTCGCATCATCCTCTCCCGTGACTTGCGGCAACTCAGTGCTTTGATCGGCTCCCACGAGCAATTCTGCCAAAGCTTCTTCGACGCTAAGGTCGACAAGGACGCCAATGATGTCGCGGTCCGTGCATCGCTCGGCGATGCGCTTGGCGCGGAGCGCATCAGCGACGACCAGCTTGGGATCGGTGAGAAGGATCGCGTGCTCCATTTCGGCCGGCTCCCACCAGCCATTTAGCAGGGTCGCGACACCGCCGGCTTTCAGTGTTGCCATGTAAGTCAGGATCCACGCGGGGCAGTTTCGCATCGCGATGCCGACCCGGTCGCCCTTGCCGAGGCCGCGTGCGACGAGGCCGTGGGCAAGCAGATCCGACAGTCGGTCGAGATCCGCAAAGGTGAACCGCTCATCGCCCGCAACAAGCGCCTCGTTCTCGGCGTTGAGCGCGCAGAATGCGCGGAAGAAGTCAGGAAGCGTCGCAGGGAAGTTGTCGACCATGGCGCGGCCCAGCCCGTCGTGGCCAACGACGAGCCGCCCGCCGGGGCCGACGACCCTCGCCAGTTCCTCGTCAAAACGGCGGTCGAGGTCGCTTCTCATGCCCCTCGTGACTTCCTTTGCCTTTATGGACACCCGCCTTATGAGGCGCTGAACAATTAGGGGGAAGCCCTTGCAAGTCGACGCGTATCCAGGGTTCACGAAGTTCACCGATCTGGGCCTGTCGCCGGTAGCACTGCATCTGGGGCCCTTCGACCTCAAATGGTACAGCCTTGCGTACCTCGCCGGCATCTTCGTTGGCTATTGGTACCTCTTGAAACTGCTGAAGGAGCCTGGAGCCCCGCTCGGCCGGCGCCATGCCGACGACCTCGTATTCTACGCCGCGCTCGGGATCATCCTTGGAGGGCGCCTCGGCTATGTGCTCTTCTATAATTTCGGCCAGTACCTTCGGCACCCGATCGAAATCGTCAAGCTGTGGGACGGCGGCATGTCATTCCACGGCGGAGTGATCGGAACCTCGCTTGGGATTCTCTATTTTGCGCGCAAGGAGAAATTGTCGTGGCTGAGAATCCACGACTATGTTGCCTGCTGCGTCCCCTTCGGCCTGTTTTTCGGTCGCCTCGCGAACTTCGTGAACCAGGAGCTGTGGGGAGCCCAGACCAGCGTGCGCTGGGCTGTGCGCTTTGTCGAAATCACGCCCTACGGGCCGATCATTGGCCCGCCGCGTCATCCCAGCCAGCTCTACGAAGCCTTCCTCGAGGGCATCGTCCTGTTCGTGATCCTCGCCTGGATGTTCTGGAAGAGCCAGGCGCGCTACGAGCCTGGCAAGCTCGTCGGCGCCTTTCTCTTCTTCTATGGCTGCTTCCGCTTCGGAATCGAGTTCATCCGCGAACCCGACAGCCAGCTAGCAAAGTTCGCGCAGGCGACGGGACTGCACATGGGCCAGTGGCTCTCACTGCCGATGATCATTGGCGGCCTGTGGCTGATGTGGACTGCGAAGCGCCGCCGGGTACGCGTCGAACCGACTGTGGGCACCGCGTCCGTCTCGTGACTCCACTGGAGCGGGCGCTTCACGACCGAATAAAGGCCGAGGGGCCAATCAGTGTCGAAGCGTTCATGCAAAGCTGCAACGCTTATTATTATGCGACCCGTGACCCGCTCGGGGAGCATGGCGATTTCACGACCGCGCCGGAAATCAGCCAGATGTTCGGCGAAATCATCGGCGCGTGCATTGCGGATGAGTGGCGGCGTGCCGGAGCGCCCGCGGACGCGATATTCGCCGAGCTCGGACCAGGGCGGGGGACGCTTTCGAGCGACGCGCTGCGAGTCCTTCGCTCGGCCTCCTTTCGGGGTGAAGTGCACTTCGTCGAGACGAGCCCCGTCCTTCGCTGCGCGCAGAAACAAATCCTGTCGGGTGCGCACTGGCACGAAAATCTGGACGAGCTTCCCGCGAAGCCGCTCCTCCTGGTTGCCAACGAGTTCCTCGATGCGTTGCCGGTGCGGCAGTTCGTCGGTGATGCCGAGCGCCAAATCACAATCGCCGCGGGGCGCCTCGCTTTTGACCGAGACGGTGAAATCAACGAGATTTCGCCGGTGCGCGACGCGGCCGTCGCAACGATCGCGATCTGCCTTGCTGAAAATGGCGGTGCTGCCGTCATCATCGACTACGGCCATGAGCGCAGCAGTCCGGGCGACACGCTCCAGGCGGTGCGGCGCCATGTATTTTCGCCGGTGCTCGACAGCCCTGGCGAGCAGGACCTCACGGCTCATGTCGATTTCGAAGCGATCGCTCGGGCCGCGCACGACAATGGAGCGCAGGTGACGAGCGTTGTCACCCAGGGCGAATGGCTGATCCGCCTCGGGATCGAAGCCCGTGCGGAAGCGCTTGCGCGGTCCAATCCGGAGCGCTCGGACGAGATCGAAGCGGCACTCCACCGCCTGGTTTCCGACGATGCGATGGGAAAGCTCTTCAAGGTCATCGCTATCCATTCGCCTGAATGGCCAGCTCCCGCGGGACTTGCATGATCAGCTATCGCGATGCGCGCATCGATGATGCCGCTACGCTGGACCGGCTGTTCGACACGAGCTTTTGCGACACTTTCGCCCACCTCTACCGCCCGCAGGACCTTGAAGCCTTCCTGTCGGGCTTTGGCGTCGCCGCCTGGGAGGCGGAACTCGGCGACCCGGCCTTCGTGTTCCGAATTGCCGAGGTGGATGGTGTGGCGGTCGGCTACCTGAAGCTTGGGCCCCTCAAAATCCCGATCGAACCTCAAGGCAACGCGCTGCTTCTCGACCAGCTCTACATATTGAAAGAGCATCACGGCACGGGCATCGCCCATGCACTGATGAACTGGGCGGTGGATGAAGCCCGACGTCGCAGCGCCGATGAGCTCTACCTCACGGTATATATCGACAATCATCGCGCTCGGCGCTTTTACAACCGCTATGGCTTTGAAGACGTCGGCCGCTATGCCTTCATGGTTGGTCAGCACGCCGACGAGGACGTCATCATGCGAAAGCGGCTGTGAGCGAAGTCGAGATCATTCGATCCATCTCGCTGGGTGGCCTGCCCCATGGCTTTCTAGGGCGGCGTGGGGGGGTGTCGGGCGGGCACCTTGCCGGTCTCAACGTCGGCTATGGAAGCAATGACGAGCGTGCTCTCATAGACGAGAACCGCCGCATCGCGGTCGCAGCGCTACTTCCCGGGGCCGAACTCGCGACCGTTCACCAGGTCCATTCGGCTGAGGCCGTCCAGGCGAAGCAGTCCTGGCAGCAGGACAACCGTCCCCGTGCCGATGCAATCGTTACTGACCGGCCCGGTCTCCTAATTGCAATCCTCACCGCGGATTGCGCTCCGGTCCTCTTTGCCGACCATGGCGCGGTCGTCGTCGGCGCCGCTCACGCGGGGTGGCGAGGAGCGCTCGCCGGCGTGACTGACTCGACCATCAAGGCGATGGAGCGCCTCGGCGCGCGGCGCGAAAACATTCGTGCCGCGGTCGGCCCCTGCATCGCGCAGCCTTCTTACGAAGTCGACCAGGCGTTCCTCGACTGCTTCTCGTCGGATGATCCCGACAACGCGCGGTTCTTCATCAGCGGCCCTGCCGGGAAGCCGCACTTTGATCTCGAAGGATATGTCGTCCATCGACTGGTCGCCGCGGGGATCGACGAAGTCGAAGCGCTGAACCTCGATACCTACGCCGAGCCCGAGCGTTTCTTCAGTTATCGAAGAGCAGTGCATTGCGGCGAAGCCGACTACGGACGGCAGCTCAGCGCCATCGCGATCCCCGGGTGAGCGCAACAAGCTGAGCTTATCACAAGGCCAGCCGCAGTTGATTGGCGCTGCATCACGGTTGGCGCTAATGCCGGCTCCAACGAGGAGATCCACTCTTGCCTACCGAAGATGAAATAGCGGCAGCCAGCTCGCATCATCGCGCGCCGCGCCCGTCGCCGACCCAGATCGGCAACCGCAAGCTCAACGCGCAGACGCTGATGCTCGGCTACGGTTTCGACCCGGAACTCAGCGAGGGATCACTGAAACCGCCGATTTTCCTGACCTCGACGTTCGTGTTCGAGAATGCGGCTGCGGGGAAGCGGTTTTTCGAGGGGGTGACCGGCAAGCGTCCGGGCGGGGCCGAAGGCCTCATCTATTCGCGGTTCAACGGACCGAACCAGGAAATCCTCGAGGATCGCCTCGCGGTCTGGGAAGACGCCGATGACGCGCTCGCTTTTTCGAGCGGCATGGCCGCCATCGCGACGCTGCTGCTGACTTTCGTCCGGCCGGGCGACTGCGTCGTCCATTCGGGCCCGCTTTACGCCGCGACCGAGACCTTGATCGCCAAGATCCTCGGTCAGTTCGGCGTCTCCTGGGTCGATTTCCCGTCCGGCGCGACGCGCGAGGAAATCGATGAAGCCATCGCCAAGGGAAAGGACAAGGGCCGGGTTTCGCTTATCTATCTCGAAAGTCCAGCAAACCCGACGAACATGCTCGTCGATGTCGAAGCGGTCCATGCCGCCCGCGATGATGCCTTCGGTGAGGAACAGCGGCCGCCGATCGCGATCGACAACACCTTCCTCGGGCCACTCTGGGCAAAGCCACTGGCGCAGGGCGCGGATCTTTCCGTCTACAGCCTCACCAAATACGTGGGCGGGCACAGTGACCTTGTTGCCGGCGGCCTCGTCGGCGACAAGGACCTGATCAACCAGGTCCGAATGATGCGTAACACCATCGGGACAATCTGCGACCCGAACACTGCGTGGATGCTGCTTCGAAGCCTCGAGACGCTCGAGCTCCGCATGAGCCGGGCCGGCGAGAATGCCGAGAAGGTTTGCGACTTCCTGAAGAGCCATCCGAAAGTGGAGAAGATCGGCTACTTGGGATTTCTCGAGGAGAGTTCGCGCCAGGCTGACATCTTTAAGCGGCACTGCACGGGCGCGGGCTCGACCTTCTCGCTGTACCTGAAGGGCGGAGAGAAGGAGGCCTTCGCCTTCCTCGACGCGCTCCAGATCGCGAACCTTGCCGTGAGCCTCGGTGGTACCGAGACGCTCGCGAGCGCCCCGGCGGCCATGACTCACCTGTCGGTGCCGGATGAGCGAAAGAAGCAGCTCGACATCACGCCGAACCTGGTCAGGATTTCGATTGGCTGCGAGAACGCCGACGACCTCATCGCCGATTTCGCGAACGCCCTGCAGTCAGTCTAGCGGTGGAGCGCAACCGCTCTCGTCACAGCCACACAGACGGCGCCTAGATTTCACCCCCAGTCTTCGATCGTCCAGCCCCGCTCACCGGCGAGCCGGCGCAGCTTGCCGTGAGGGTTCACGGCTACCGGTTCGTCGGACCACTCGAACGCAGGTTGGTCCGACACGTGGTCGGAATAAAACCGGACGTGGCCGTGCGCGCCTTTCAAACCCGATTTTTCGACCCAGTCGGCGATCATCCGCAGCTTGGCCGGACCGTAGCAATTCTCGCCCGCAATCTTTGCGTGAACGCGATCGTCGAGACCGATGACCGAACCGGTGCCGATCACGTCGTCAAAGCCCAGCCGCTCTGCGATGGCATCGGCGTAGAGGCGGTAGGATGCAGTCGCGAGGACGACCCGGCGCCCCTCTGCCTTGTCGCGCGCAATCGCCCGGCGCGCGCCGGGGCGAACGTTTTTTGCGACCTGGCCGTCGGCAAAGCCGTCGACCAGCGGCTTCAGCTCGTTCGGATGAATTCTCGCGCCCAGGAGCAAGTGGTGATTGATCTCCTTGAGGCGGGCGCGGTCGATGAGACGCAGCATGTAAGCGAGCATGGATGCGACGACGATCGGGAGTAGCAGCAAGCGCCACGGCGCTCGACGCAACGCGCAATGCAGAAGGAACGGCGTATAGCTCGGGCGTCTCGTCACCGTACGGTCCATGTCGTAGATGGCGAGGTTGCTCACGCGCTGCCTTCGAGGATTGCTTCGACCAGCTTATGGTCCTCGGTCTTGTCGACATCGACGCCGGCAAGAGGGTTCGCGAGCCGGACGGCCCTCATCGACAGTCCTAGCCTCGACCCAAGTTGCGCCAGGACCGAGTCGAGGCTGACGAGGCGCAGGGCCGTCGCTGCCAGGACGTGCGGACCGAGGACGGAGACGATCCTCCAGGCCTTCTTGCGGTCCTGCTCGACGGAGCGCCAAAGCTCGATCGCGGGGGCGACCGCCGGCGAGCTCAAGGCGAAGAGGTTCGCGCCCGTATAGGCGCCGCCGCGAAACTTGAGCCAGGTGCGCTTTGCGTTGGGAATGCGGCGTAGCAGGTTCGCGCGCTCGACGACGGCAATCGCGAGGTCGGCCCCGCTCGCCGCGACGCAGAACTCGTCGACCGTAGCCGCGTCGAGCAACGCGTGATCGGCGGTTGTGACAAGCAGCGGCCATTCAATCTGCTCGTCGTGCATCAAACCCAGCATGGTCTCGGCAATTGTTCCCTTGGAAGCCCGCACTTCGACCCGCCGCTCGCGAGGCAATGCATTGGCGATCCGCTCGGGCGCCTGGCTGAGCACGAGGATCTTCCCCACGGTCCTGCTTTCGAGGAGCGCCCGCACGGGCAGACGAACCATTGCCTCCCCGGCGACACTTATAAGCGCTTTCAGGTCCGTGCCGAACTCGTGGGCGAAGGGGTCACCCCCGGGCCGTGATCCTGCCAGCACGACCGCGGTCCATTTCATGCTTCCAGCCAGGAGTTGATTTTTTCGCCGCGCGCGGCGCGTTCGGTTGCCTGCGCGAGACGAACCGCGTGAAAGATCAGGCTCGCAAGGGTCCACCAGGCGACGATCTCGAGGCCGACGTCCGGGCGGCCGAGGAGCAGCGAGCCGACCAGGATCACCCTGTTCGGATTGCGCCTCGCAGTGATCAGCCGAAACTTGCTGTCGATCGGCCGCCAGACATGGATCTCGAGCTTCAGGCGCCTGATGAAAATGCCTTCGATGATACGCTGTGAGACATAGCCGCCGATGATCGTCCACAAGAGCATCGTCACGAACACTGGCTCGAGCGGCCGCCCATAGTAAGCGAGGCCGTGTTCCCACGCCCAATACCAGAAGGGCGGGTGAACGAGGTCAATGCCATGATCGAATATCTCGCCCCATTTCGACGAAGCGCCGGTCACACGCGCAAGCTTTCCGTCGACGGTGTCGAGCACCATGAAGACGAAGCCCGAAAGGATTCCCCACCAATATTCGCCGCGCCAGAACAGCAGGAACGCGAACATGCACAGGATCGCGCCGACCAGCGTCACGACGTTCGGGGCAATTCCCGCTCGGGCGGCCCAGCGCGTCAGGTAGAAGGCCGGCTTGCGCCAGAGATAGAGGGTGAGGACGTCCGTGACGCCCTTGTACGCGGCGTCGTACGCCGCGCGCTCGACCGATTCCGGATCTTCGGGATCGAGCGGCAACACGAACGGGCGTTCGCGCTTTCTGAGCTCGGCATAGCTGAGCTCGGCGGTTTCCGCCGGCAGCAGATCATAGCCATCGACAACCTGCTGATCTTCAAGAGCCGCCGCCGCGGCGGCGATGTCCCCGTGCGAGGGCACATGGACCATCACCGGCTCGCCGGCGAAGGTGAGGATCGTACGAGGACGTGCCAGCATCGCCTTCAGCCAGGCGGGGTCCCAGGAATAGCGCATGCTCGCGAGAAGCGTGGCGCGCCCTGGCTTGGGCTCCTCCGCGCACTCGAGCCCCGCGTTGCGAGCGAGGCGGCAAGCGCGGTCGCGCGCGTCGAGGCCGAACGGCCTCGCCGTATTGGCTCCGACAGGCAGGAACAGCAGGGGAACGTCGCTCGCCATTGACCGTCGGCATAGAGACGGCGGCAACGGCGGGGAAGGGGGCCGGTCCTCACCCGACTTGCCCCTGTAGCGTTAATCGCGCATCACTAACAGCAGATGGCCGAGGTTGAAGGGCAAGAGGGGCAAGATCCGAGCGGCTCGGTGTACCGGGTCGCGGGTGCAATCACGATCACGCGCGCGGCGACGACCGAGCGCGAGATCGCTGGGTTGCCCGACCCGCTGACGATCGACCTCTCTGAAATCAACCGCATGGATACCGTCGGTGCGTGGCTCGTCTACCGCGCTGTTCGCGACCGCGGTGCGAAGGTAATCGGCGCCAGCCGCGATGAAGTCAGCCTGCTGAAGCAGGTCGGCGAGTTCGACAAGCCGGCACGGGTCACTCCTGAGGAACCCGGGGGCACTGTCCGGATCCTCCGCGAGCTTGGCGAGTGGGTTGCCGAGACCGGTGAGACTCTCGTCGGCCTGCTGGGCTTCTTCGGCGCGACCCTGATCGCATTCGCAAACGTCATCCGCCGCCCCAAGCGTTTCCGAGCCAATGCAGTGATCCAGCGTTTCGACGTTGTCGGCGTTCGAGCCCTCGGAATCATCGGGCTGATGAGCTTCCTCATCGGGATTGTCATCGCGCAGCAGGGCTCGGTCCAGCTCGCCCAGTTCGGGGCGCAGGTCTACACGATCAACCTCATCGGGCGGATCACCGCGCGCGAGCTTGGAACGCTGATGACGGCGATCATGGTCGCGGGCCGCTCGGGATCGGCCTTTGCTGCGCAGATCGGCACGATGAAGATCACCGAGGAAATCGACGCGATGCGAACCATCGGCGTTTCCCCGATTGAGGCGCTCGTCCTCCCGCGGATCATGGCGGCAGTCGCGATGATGCCGCTGCTCGCCTTCTGGGCGATGCTTATGGCGCTGCTTGGTGGCGGCGTGTTCGTCTGGCTTTCTCTTGAAATTCCGCCGATCACTTACATCCAGCGGCTTCAGGAGGTGATCCCGCTCACCGACCTTTGGGTCGGCCTCATCAAGGCCCCTGTGTTCGGCTTCATCATCGCTCTGGCAGGCTGCTTCCAGGGCATGCTGGTCGAGGGCAACAGCGAAGAGGTCGGGACGCGCACGACGACAGCGGTCGTTCAGTCGATTTTCCTCGTGATCGTGCTCGACTCGGTCTTCGCCGTCTTCTTCTCGAACATCGGGTGGATATGACCGTCGTCCCCAAGAAGCTCGACCCGACGACGGTCCCGGAAGGCTGCAGGCCGGTCATCGAGGTCCGGGACCTGCGCAACAGCTTCGGTGAGCAGGTCATCCATGAGAATTTGAACCTCACCGTCTGCCGCGGCGAGATCATCGGAGTTGTCGGCGGTTCCGGCACCGGCAAGTCGGTGCTCCTGCGCTCGATCATCGGCCTCCAGACGCCCGATGCCGGGGAGATCGGGGTTCTCGGCGAAAACATGATCGGGCGTGACGAGGACGAGGCGAAGAATATCCGCCGCCGGTGGGGGATCCTGTTCCAGAACGGGGCGCTCTTCTCGACCCTGACGGTCGCCGAGAATGTGGAAGTGCCGATCAGGGAATATTTCCCCTACATCAAGCCGCCGCTCCTCGACGAGATCGCGTCCTTCAAGATCGCGATGGGTGGCCTTCCGCCCGACGCCGGCCCGAAATTTCCCTCGGAGCTGTCGGGGGGCATGGTGAAGCGCGCAGGCCTCGCCCGAGCGCTGGCGCTCGACCCTGAACTCCTCTTCCTCGATGAGCCGACCGCCGGACTGGACCCGATCGCCGCGTCGGCTTTCGACGAGCTCATCAAGTCGCTCCAGGAGCGGCTCGATCTCACGGTCTTCCTGATTACGCACGACCTCGACACGCTCCACGCCATCTGCGACCGCATCGCGGTTCTGGCGGACAGGAAGGTCGTTGCGGTCGGAACGATCCCGGAACTATTGGCTTTGGATCATCCTTGGATACAAGAGTATTTTAACGGGCCGCGGGGGCGCGCTGCTGCCGCTAGCTACGAGCATGAGGTGGTAGCCTAGATGGAGACCCGGTCGAATTACATCATGGTCGGCGCCGTCACGGTGGCGCTGCTGATCGGCACTTTGCTGTTCATCGTCTGGCTGGCGGGCCTCTCGAGCAAGAGCACCAAGTGCTACGACATCTATTTTCCAGCTGTCGGGGGCATCAACAAGGGGTCGAACGTCAGTTTTTCCGGCGTTCCCGTGGGCCAGGTGAGCAAGATCTCGCTGCTTCCGAATCGTCCCGAGTTCGTTTGGGTCCGGATCGACGTCGACCAGCAGACCCCGGTCCTCGAAGGCACGACCGCCGAGATCCACAGCATCAGCCTCGCGGGCGCCAACGAGATCCAGTTGAACGGAGCCGAGCGCGGTCGGCCAGCGATCACACAGATGGGCCCGCAGGGTTGTCCCGTGATCCCGGCGAGCGCGAGCGGACTTAGCGCGCTTCTCAACAGCGCTCCCGAACTGCTTGCCCGGATCCAGCGCCTGACCGAGAGGCTCACCGAGCTGTTGAACGACAAGAACCAGAACGCGATCTCGGACATCCTCGAGAATATCGACGCGACGACGGGCGTCATCCGCAAGAACGCCCCGGAGATGGCGGCGACACTCCAGGAAGCGCGCATCGCAGCGCATAACGCTGCCATTGCCGCGAACAATATTGCGGCGCTGTCGAACAACGCGAACAGCCTGGTGAACGGCCAGGGCCGGCAGGCGGTCACGAACCTCAACCAGGCGATCATCTCGGCGCGCCAGGCGGCGGACAATCTCAACGCGATGGTCGGCGACGCACGACCAGGCGTGCAGAGCTTCAGCAAATCCACCCTGCCGGAAGCGAACCGGCTCGTGCGCGACATGCGCGGCCTGACGCAGTCGCTCCAGCAGGTTTCGGATCGAATCAACCGGCAGGGGATCGGCGGCGCGCTCGGCCCGCAGAAGCTGCCCGACTACAAGCCTGGGAAACGCCAATGAAGCCCCTGCGTAATTTCGCTACCGTCATTGCCGCGGCAGCGCTTGCCGGCTGTTCGCTGAGTTCACTGACCGGCGGCGGCGGAAAGCCGCCCGTCGTACTGCAAACGCTAACGCCCGAGGCCGCCGACCCCGGGGCGATGAGTCGCAGCGCAGCTGCCGGGCAGGCGGTAACGATCGAGACGCCGGTGATCTCGAACGAGCTGCGGACGGTTCGCGTGCCGGTCCAGATCTCGTCCACCGACGTTCAATACGTAACCAACCTGCAGTGGGTGGATACGCCCGACAAGCTGTTCCAGAACCTCGTCGAGGAAACGGTTCGAAGGACTACCAACCGGGTCGTGCTCAACCCCAACCAGACTGGCATCGATCCAGGCGTTGTCCTTCGCGGGGAGCTCGAGCGGTTCGGCTATGATGCCCAAACGCGCCAGGTCGAGGTGGCCTATGACGCAACCATGTCCGCCACCGGAGCGGAGGTCCAGACGCGTCGCTTCGTTGCCAATGTGCCGGCCGACGGAACCGGCCCGAGCGTCGGACCGGCGCTCAACCGCGCCGCCAACCAGGTGGCGAGCGAAGTCGCCCAGTGGGTCGGCGGCTAGGCCAGCGACTTTGTGACCTGCTCGTAGACGTCCTTCGACAGGCCCGGCGTAGAAGCGATCCGTTCGAGCGCTTCGCGCATCATTGCAGCGCGTTTCGGCTCGAAGCGCCGCCAGCGCCCGAGTGGCGGTACCAGTCGTGCAGCGATTTGCGGATTGAGCTTGTCGGCGGCGATGATCATGCCGGCAAGGAAGGTGTAGCCGCCACCGCCGGACGAATGGAATGCCCAGTGATTAGCGCCGAAGGTCCCCGCGAGCGAGCGCAACCGGTTGGGATTGGTGATGACGAAATCCTTGTGCTTCGACAGCTTCAGGACCGCATCGACCGTATCGGGACGCTGCGCCGCGGCCTGGAGCGCAAACCATTTATCCAACACCAACGGGTCATCCTGAAAGCGCAGGTAGAAGGCGTCGAGCGCCTGGTCCCGTTCAGGGGCATGGGTCGAAACGAGGACTCCGAGCGCGCCCTGCCGGTCGGTCATGTTGTCCGCCTTGTCGAACTGAGCCTTCGCGAGGCTCGCCGCTTCGGCTTCGTCGCCGGCAGCGATGAATCCCAGCGCCACCGTGCGCAGCCGTCGGACACCTTTGGCGCCAGGGCTCAGATCGTCGCCCGATGCGCCGTCGCTACGGTGCGCGGCGAGAAGTTCGTCATGAAGCCGCGACCCGATCGCGCGGCGAAGCCGCTCGCGAGTCTCGTGGATTGCGTCGGGATCGACCACGTCCATCCGGTCCGCGATCAGGCTTTCGCTCGGGAGCAGAATCGCTTCCGCCTTGAACGCCGCGTCGAGCGAGTTGGACTTGAGCGTCGCGGCAATGGCCCGGATCACCGGTTCCATGTCGACATCGTTGCCGCGCGCACCTGAAAGCAGCGCGCGCATCATCAGTTCCTGCATCGCTTCGTAGCGTGCGAACGGGTCGGTATCGGCCTGCGCCAACCGCTCGAGTTGTTCGGTTGGACGGTCGGCCTCGACGATTACAGGTGCCGAGAAGTTGCGATTGATCGAGAGAAGCGGAGTCTCGGTGACGCTCTCAAAAGTGACGCTCTGCCGCGCCTGGTCGAGGACGATCAGCCGCTCCGGACATATCTCATGCCCCGTCTCGCTCCCGATGAGCGCGGTGCGCAGCGGAATCGCCATCGGCATTTTCGCCTCCTCGCCCGGTGTCGGGTCGAGATGCTGTTCGAGATGAAGCGTGGCCGTCTTGCCTATGGGGTCGTGCTCGACACGGGCGCGGACCTTCGGCGTGCCCGCCTGGCTGTACCAGATCTTGAAGGGGCCCAAGTCGACGCCGCTTCCCTCCTCGAGCGCCGCGACGAAGTCGTCGCAGGTCGCGGCCCTGCCGTCGTTCCGATCGAAATAGAGGTCGGTTCCCGCTCGGAATTTCTCCGGCCCGAGCAAGGTGTGGAACATCCGGATGACCTCGGCGCCCTTGTTGTAGACAGTCGCCGTGTAGAAGTTCGAAATCTCGATGTAGGAATCGGGTCGAACCGGGTGGGCGAGCGGGCCCTGGTCTTCCGGGAACTGAACGGCGCGTAGGACCCTGACGTCCTCGATCCGCTTGACCGGCGCGCTTCCGACGTCTGCCGAGAAGCTCTGGTCGCGAAAAACCGTGAAGCCTTCCTTGAGGCTCAGCTGGAACCAGTCGCGGCAGGTTACTCGGTCGCCCGACCAGTTATGGAAATATTCGTGCGCGACGACCCGAGCGATATTGTCGAAATCGGCGTCCGTCGCGGTCTCCTGGTCGGCGAGGACATAGGCCGAGTTGAAGATGTTGAGGCTCTTGTTCTCCATCGCCCCCATGTTGAAGTCGGAGACTGCGACGATGTTGAATTGGTCGAGGTCGTACTCGCGCCCGTACACCCTCTCGTCCCAAGCCATGGCGAGCTTCAGGCTGTTCATCGCGTGCTGCGTCTTGGGAAGGTCGGCCTGGCGCACCCAGATGGCGAGATCGACCTTGCGGCCGCTCATGGTGGTGAAACTGTCGCGGTTCGCCTCGAGGTCGCCTGCAACGAGCGCAAACAGGTATGAGGGCTTGGGAAACGGGTCCGCCCACTGTGCCCAGTGACGCCCGTTGGCGCCGGCGCCGCCGGCAACGCGGTTGCCGTTCGAAAGCAGCACCGGGAAAAGTGAAGCATCGCCCTCCATCCGGACCTGGTACTTCGAAAGGACATCCGGCCGATCTGGGAAGAAGGTGATCCTTCGGAAGCCCTCAGCCTCGCACTGCGTGCAGAGCATGCCCGACGAGGCATAGAGGCCCATCAACTTGGTGTTCGCCGCAGGATGGATGGTAACCTCAGTTTCGACCGTCGCTCGCTCGCCCGCGACGTCGATCACGAGCTGTTTGTGCTCGATGCGATGGGGGGCGGGGACACCGTCGATCTTTACACAGGTGAGTTCGAGGTCGTCGCCGTCGAGGCGCAGTGGGCGGTCATGCGCGCCGTTACGCACGACCTCGAGCGTCGCACGTACGTGGGTCACCGCGGCACCGAGGTCGAAGTCGAGCTTGAGTTCCGGGACGAGCCAGTCGGGCGGCCGATAATCTTCGCGCCGGACCGTTACATGGGTGGGCGACGGGGGTGCTTCAGGTGCCGTGGCGGCGTCGGGGAGTGTCGTGGCGCGAACGTCTAGCATGTGCTCGACGTTAGAGCCCAGTTCCCGGGCTCACAAGCCAGCCTTCCGGACGACCCGTGCCCGAAACAGGCGTAGCCGGGCGCACTGGAGTGCATCCCATTTGCCGCCCGGAGCGTTGAGGGTGCGCAAGAGGAGGT
>JBJMVK010000029.1:0-26226 GCA_045810725.1 Sphingomonas sp.
ACCGCAAATCGCATAAGCAACCAATGGAATGATGGTCGCGTAAAGCCCATTGATCGCAGGGAGGCCGGAAGCCACCGCATAAGCGACCCCGACAGGAACCAGCATCGTCGAAAGAACTATCCCAGCGACAATATCGTTGCGGAGCCAATGGATGTCGTAGTCGCGCAAGATCTTGAGGCCCGGAAGCCAGTCCAGGGGACTCTTGTGCGGCCCTAGCCCGCCGCTTGTAGTGGCAATGCTCGTCTGCACGCCCCCGCCGTTCCCTTCCCGGGACCGTTAGACGGCTTCCCGGACGAGCTTCACTTTGTGAAAGTCGATTTCGTCTTTGTAGTGGTGCTTGTTCGATCGCTTTGGAAGCTTCACCCTATCCCGTTTGATCCGCTCGTACGGGATGACAGAGAGGATGTGCTTGATCCCGTTCAGGCGCGCACGCTTCTGATCGTCGCTACGCAGCACATACCAAGGCGCTTCGCGAGTGCTGGTCGTTTGAAACATGTCGTCCCTGGCGCGCGAATAGTCATACCAGTGCGCGTAGGACTTGAGATCCATCGGGCTGAGCTTCCATTGCTTCAGCGGATCGTCGATCCTCGCCTTGAGCCGCTTGTCCTGTTCCTTCTGTTCGACCTCCAGCCAGAGCTTGATCAGGATAATGCCCGACTCCACCAACCAACGCTCGAACTGTGGAACCCCTTCGAGGAACCGCTTGATCTCCTTCTCCTTGGTGTAGCCCATCACGCGCTCGACCCCGGCCCGGTTGTACCAGCTGCGGTCGAAGATCACGACTTCGCCGGCCGCCGGGAAATGCTCGATGTAGCGCTGGAGAAAGAGCTTCGAGCGTTCACGCTCGTCTGGGGCCGCCAGGGCGACGACGCGGAACGTTCGTGGGCTCACGCGTTCGATGATCCGCTTGATGAGTCCGCCCTTGCCGGCAGTATCGCGGCCTTCGCACACGATGATGACTCGCGCCCCCGTGTCGCGGATCCAATCCTGCAGATAGCAAAGCTCGGCCTGGAGCTTGAGAAGCTTCTTTTCGTAGTCCTTCCGCGCAAGCTTTTCCGGCGCCGGTGTTTCAGCGGGCCGCGATCGGGGCGGACGCTTTGGTGCTGCTGCGGTTGCAGGTCTGCGCGGTTTGACTGGCTTTGAGAGCGGTTCTCCGACGAAGTTCATGACTGACCTCCAGCCGTTGGAACAAGCATAGCCGGTAACGATGTGCCATCCGTAGTTGCACTGACTCCGAGGGATTGCCTGCCTCAGCGCCTAGCTGCGTGAGTTCGTCGTCGAAAATGAAGCACGGTCCGCCAGCAAGAAGCGCCATCATCCGGTGGCGGTCGGAACCGATCGGCGGTCAGAGCGTCGCTTGCTCTCCGGCGGGGCAGGAGCGCAGGCCATGCACCGGTTCGTCAAAGTTGCTTTGCTTACGGCCATCTCGACAGCGGTCGTTGGTGCCGCGAACAGGCCCAATATCGCTACGTTCACCATTCCTCTGTCCGGCCAGGAGGAAGTCAACGTCGCACATCCATTGGGCGGGACGGGCGACTTGCAGGCCTCGGGCTCTGTCAGTCTATCAATTGATACGGCGAATAAGCAGGTCTGCTACGATTTCAGGCTCTCCAGCCATTCCGAGCCAATGATGGCTCATATCCACGAGGGCTCGCGCCTGCGCAACGGCCCTCCGGTGATTATCCTGTTCGCCGGGACCGGAATGAGCTTGGCTGATTGCGCCCCGAGCACCCGGGAGCAACTGAGCGAGATCGTGGCGAACCCTTCAAGATTTTACGTGAGCCTCGACACGACTGCATATCCCGATGGAGCCCTTCGAGGGCAGCTGTGAGATCACTGACACGGGTACGACCCCTTAGTCCCAACGCCTACCCGACCTCACCTATATAGGCCTCAGCATGAGACGGTGAGCGCTCGGTTGTAATCCGGGACAGGTCGTCCGAGTCGCACTTTCGAAGATGGACGAGCTTTCACCGGATTACCCGGTGCTTTCGGGATTTCAGATGCTCATAATTCCACCAAATGTTGGTGAGCCCAGCAGGATTCGAACCTGCGACCTACTGATTAAAAGTCAGTTGCTCTACCGACTGAGCTATGGGCCCACTGGCGCGGCGGTTAGCCTCGCGCGGCTCTTCGGGCAAGGCGGTGGGCGAGGTGCCTCGCAGTGAGTGGGCCGCGCACCCGCCATCTCGGCGCGATGGCCGCGAGCGGCTGAAGCACGAAGGTGCGGTTTTCGAGGCCGCGATGGGGAATGTTCAACAACCGTGATCGGAAGCGGCCGCCGCTCCACAAACTGATGTCGAGGTCGAGAACGCGCGCGGCCCAATGCTTGCCGCGCCTCCTGCCGAACTTCTGCTCGATCTCCTTGATACGTCGCAGCATTTGGAGCGGATCCAGGTCGCTTTCGACGAGAGCGACGGCATTGGCAAAATCGCGACCCGCGCCGCCGATAGCGGCGTTGAGGATGATGGGCGACGCGTCAAACAGGGCGAATTCTTCATCGAGCCTTGCGATTGCAGCTTCGACGACCTGGGGTGGCCGTCCGTACTGGCCGTGGGGCCGATTCGATCCAATCGCGATCGCGTAGAGGTACGTTGCATCAGCCACCGGTGCTCGCCTAGGTCATGACCATGCCGTTCGCCAGTCCTGCGGACCTGTCGCCGATCCCGCAGTCCGAAGCGCCGCGGGACTGTCCTTTGTGTCCGCGGCTGGTGCGATTTCGCGAGCAGCTTCGTGCCGAGCAACCGGAGTGGTGGAATGCACCAGTTCCGACGTTCGGCGATCCGGACGCGTGGCTCGCGATCGTCGGTCTCGCACCGGGAAAACGCGGCGCTAATCGCACGGGGCGGCCCTTCACCGGCGATCATTCCGGTGAGATCTTCTACTCGACCCTGCTGAAGTTCGGGCTCGCGAAGGGGATATACCAGGGCGAGCCCGACGACGATTTGACGCTCGTCGGCGCGATCGTCCTCAATGCGGTGAAGTGCCTTCCGCCGGAGAACCGCCCGCTTCCGCTCGAGGTGGCGACCTGCCGGAACTTCCTCGAGGCTTCGGTTGCGGCCCTTCCGGAAGTAGAAGTCGTGATTGCGCTAGGGCAGGTCGCCCATTCGTCCACGACCAAGGTGCTCGGTCTCGCTCCGTCCTCGGCGAGGTTTGCTCATGGCGCTGAAGCGGTCGCAGCAAATGGCCCGCTACTCCTCTCGAGCTATCACTGCTCGCGCCAAAATACGAATACGGGGAGGCTGACGCGAGAGATGTTCGAAAGCATTTTCGAGCGAGCGCTTGCCTACCGGTCTTCCACGAGCCGGCCATAGAGCTCGGGGCGGCGATCGCGAAAGAAACCGAAGGCCGCGCGATGTTTCTTGGCTTGGGCGAGATCGAGCGTCGCAACCAGCACCCCGGACTCCCCGGCTCCGAATTCCGAAATGATATCGCCCCGCTCGTCGCAGATGAAGCTGTGGCCGTAGAAACGCTGGCCGTGCTCGATGCCGATGCGGTTGGCGGCAACGACCGGCACGACGTTCGACACCGCATGGCCAATCATCGCCCGACGCCACAACCTCGAAGTGTCGAGATCCGGATCGTGCGGCTCGGACCCGATCGCCGTCGGATAGAACAGGATCTCCGCGCCCATAAGCATCATCGAACGCGCCGTTTCAGGGTACCATTGGTCCCAGCAGACGCCGACGCCGAGCGTTGAGTGGCGCGGACCGTCCCAGACCTTGAAACCAGTATTGCCCGGCCGGAAGTAGAATTTTTCCTCGTAGCCCGGCCCGTCGGGGATGTGACTCTTGCGATAGACACCCGCCACCTTCCCGTCGGGTCCTATCATCGCGAGGCTGTTGTAGTGATGCGGGCCCTCGGCCTCGAAAAAGCTGGTGGGAATCCAGACCTTCAGCTCGGCCGCGAGCTCCTGCATCGCGACAACCGAGGGATGCTCGGCGGTCGGGCGGGCATTGGCGAACAGTCTCTCGTCCTCGACACGGCAGAAGTAAGGCCCCTCAAATAGTTCGGGTGGAAGCACCACCTCCGCGCCCTTGCCCGCCGCCTCGCGCACCAGCTCGCTCACCGATCGAATGTTCGCCGCGCTGTCCTCGGTGAAGGCAAGCTGGAGTGCGGCGACGGTGAGCTTCGTCACGTATCTGCCCTGTTCTTGTCGACCATAGCTAAGCGGGAACCTGTTGAGAGATGCAGTGGAAGCTACCGCCGCCGGTGAGGATGTGGTCAGCGCGCAGGCCGATTGCAACGCGATCGGGGAAGAGCGCCTGCACGGCGTCTACTGCCGCCTTGTCGTTGCCCGATCCGTATTGGGGCACCACCACGACGCGGTTCGCGATGTAAAAATTCATATAACTCGCGGGAATGACATCGCCCTCGTCGTCGAGGATTCGCCCAGGCGAGGGCAGTTTAATGACGTCGAGCTTGGCTGAGGTTAGTCGCCGCTCCGCGTCCCGGTAGACCGCCTCGTTCGGGTCATCATCGGCGGCCGTCGGAATTGCGATACGCCCGGGCGCAACGAACCGTGCGAGATTGTCGACGTGGCCGTCCGTATGGTCGTTGAGCAGCCCGGAACCGAGCCAGACGACGCGGTCAAACCCGAGGTCGCGGCTCAGTCGTTCCTCGACCTCCTTGCGCTCCAGCGTGTTGCGGTTGGGGTTAAGCAGGCACTGTTCGGTTGTGACGACCGTGCCCGAGCCATCGCCATCGATGGCCCCGCCTTCTAGGATCCAGTCGGCTTTGGCGAAGTCCAGGCCGGCGGCAGCTGCCAACCGTTTCCCGATGCTTTGGTCGCCTTGAAGATCGTACTTGCCGCCCCAGCCGTTGAATCCAAATCCCTGTGCGCGGCGGTGGCTAGCGCTGCCGAGCACGATCGGGCCCGTGTCGCGCAGCCAGATATCACCGAAGGGCTCCACAAGCACTTCGGCAAAGGGGGCGAGCTTACGTGCGCTCTCGGCAGCGCCCTCGTGCGCGGCGACAAGGCGGACCGCTTCGCCGCCGCCCCCAGCGTGGATCGCCTCCGCGAACTCGGCAACTTCGCGCTCGGCTGGCTTTAAGTCGCCGAGCCAAAGCTGAGGGTCGCTCGGAAATCCGATCCAGACCGCTTCGTGCGGCGCCCATTCGGGGGGAGGCGGCATCCGGGTCCTTTGCATGCCGGGCGGCTAACAGCCCAATGAGTGGGAGCCAAGTCGTACTCGACCGAGACTAAACTGCTGTTGTAACTCGCGTTTAAATTTTTCCGTTCAAATGGTGGAACGCAACTTCGTTTTGAACTAAGCGTTCAATGTGTCTTCGTGCGGGGGCAGACCCGCAGCGCCAGGAGAATGCAAATGGCTGTTTCGCGGTCTCGTGGAGCAATCGGCGTGTTGATCGCCGGCTCGATGTTTTTCAGCTCTACGGGGGCAATCGCCGCCACGAGCGCACCTTCGTATCAACCGGACCCGTGGGCGGTACTGAGCGTCATGAACGGCGGCGCTTCCGCCGTTGCCGTCTGCGGCGCTGCTGCTGCTGCCGCGGTCGCCCAGGCGCCTGCTGGCGGTTGTGTGTTGCCGCAGGTCGATGCTCCGCCTGCGGTTGCCCAAAACCCGCCGCCGCAGCCGATCCCGGTGCCACCGGTGGAGCCGGCTGGGGCAGGGCTCGGCATTAACCCGCTCTATCTCGCGCTAGCGGCGGTTGCGGCCGGCGTGGGGCTTTATCTGGTGCTTCACCACAACAACGGGAACAGCCCCGGCTAATATTTTTTGGTGGTCTCGTTTCTGATTCGGAAGGGACAGGGAACATGAAGTCTCGCTTTCTGGCACGCGCCGCATTTGGCTTTTGCGTGGCCGCCCTGCTTCCCGCGGCGGCGGTGGCGCAGGCGACTGGCGCTGAGGTCGTCGGGCAGCCAATCCAGGTGACCACCAACGGGGTCACGAACACCGTCTTTCTCGATCCCGGCGGGCAGTTGCGGATCATCACGCCGGGCGGCGCGACGGTCGCGGGCACCTGGACCGCAGCGAATGGGCAGTTATGCCTCGCGGTCGGCGGAGGGCAGGAGTGCGTGCCTTACGCCAGTCCGTTCCAGGCAGGCGCTCCAAGCACCCTTACCAGTTCGTGCGGCGCCAGCGAAACCTGGCTGGCCGGTGCGACCAACCAGGGGCCGACGCCGCCCGCCGCTACGGAGCGCGGACGCTAACAAAAACTTCGGTTTTACGGGAAATTGCGCGGCCGCGTCCTAAGACGTGGCCGCGAACCGTTCGTGCAGCGCGTCGAGGGATGGCTCGTGCGTGAGGTCCAGATGCAGCGGACTAACCGAAACATAGCCGTCGGCGATCGCTTCCAGGTCGGTCTGGTGGCCGGGCGTCTCGACCACCGGTCCAAGTCCGAACCAGTAATAATCGTAGCCCCGAGGATCCGTCCGCTGAACGATCCGAAGACGCCCGTAATCGCGAAGGCCCTGCCTGCAGGTGCGGATGCCCTTCACCTCTTCCGGCGGCATGGCTGGAAAGTTCACGTTGATAAGCGTCCGGGATTCGGTTTCGAACCGGAGCAAAGGTCCAAGGACGCGCTCAGCCCAGACCTCGGCGGCGGCGAACGGAACGGTGTCGCCCATGCCCTCTCTCGAATAAGCTTGGCTGAGTGCAATCGAAGGGACGCCGGCAAGCGCTCCCTCCATCGCGGCCGACACGGTTCCTGAATAGGTCACGTCCTCCGCCAGGTTGGCGCCGCGATTGATGCCCGAGAGGACAACATCGGGCGGCGAATCCTTCATGACGTGAGCAAGCGCCAGCATCACCGCATCCGTCGGTGTCCCGGTGACCGAGAATCGCCGATCGTCATGCCGTCGCAAGCGAACCGGCGTGGTCAAAGTCAGGGAATGGCCCGCACCGGACTGTTCCTCGGTAGGCGCGACGATCCAGATATCGTCGCTGAACTTGCGCGCGACCGTCTCGAGCAGCTTTAGCCCCCGAGCATTCACGCCGTCGTCGTTGGTGATGAGAATGCGCACTAGGAAAGCCTATGCGGGAGGCGCCGCCGTGCTGCAACCGCGAACGGTGCGATTGAAAAATGCGCCATATTCGCAACAGCTTGGCGATTTCTTCACGTGGCGCACGACACTTCTTGTGAAGCCTCGGCTGCGCAACTATAGGCCGCGTTGGGGAATAGCCGATTTGTCCCGGTAAGTACCGGTAAATTCGGCAGTTATTGCCTCCGGCTGCACCGGTGGGCCGGCCGCAGCCAGCGGCGGCGTTTGTGAGTTCCCATGGGGCATGGGAACCAGTGCGGGGGAGGGATTATGGCGACTGCTCTTGTCGACCTTTATGGCGGCGACGATTTCGAACCATTCGATAGAATCATTCTTCACGAGGGCTATCGACCCTCGGAAGGCGAAGATTTCATGTGCGGCAAGCACCGCGCTTACTTCCTTAGAAAGCTCAAGGCCTGGAAAGAGGCTATCATCGAGGAGTCGCGGGCAACCATGGCGCAGCTCCAGGTCGACTCGCTACGCGAGCCAGACATCGCCGACCGCGCCTCGAGCGAGACGGATTGGGGTCTTGAGCTTCGTACCCGCGATCGTCAGCGCAAGCTGATCGCAAAGATCGATTGTACCATCCGCCGTCTGTACGAAGGCGAGTACGGCTATTGCGAGGTTACGGGCGAACCAATTTCGCTAGCCCGACTCGAGGCCCGCCCGATCGCGACGATGACGCTTGAAGCGCAAGAGCGCCATGAGCGAATCGAGCGCGTCTCGCGCGACGACTAGGTGAAGTTTGGCGCGGCGGCGCAACGTCGCCGCGCACAAAAAGGCTGGCTAGTGGGTGAGGTGGCCTGCCAATTCGTCCTTGATTCGGAGCTTTTCTTTCTTGAGGCGGTGGAGAAGGTCTTCATCCGGGTGACTCCGATGCTCTTCTTCGTCGATCAGCGCGTGGAGCGCCGCGTGCTTCGATTCGAGAGCCTCGGCTGATGCCTTGTCCATTGGTGCCTATCCTTTCGACACAGTGAGTTTCACCACCGAGTAATAAATCACGAATCGTGCAATTTGTCTTGGTTCATCTCGCAGCTGATCCGCACCGGGACGCAGCTAATCGTGAATGGATCGCGGGTTCCGGCCGCTGTCCAGGTGGGGTAGAAGTACAGCAGGGATGAGCAACGATAATCCCGCAGGCAAGCTCGAGGCGTTGAAGGTTGAACATCGTGACCTCGACGACCGCATCCGGGCGCTTTCTTCGGAGCCGGTCGGAGATCAGCTAGAAATCGCGCGTCTGAAACGCCGCAAACTGCTGTTGAAGGACCAGATCCAGCTGGTCCTGGATTCCAACACACCCGACATCATTGCCTGATCTCGCGCTGTCCCGCGAGGGGACAGTAATCGCGACTTGCCGTCGAACCGGCGATTCGGTCGTTTTCTAGTAGGCTCAACAATGGCACTCTCGGCACGATGGACGAATCGGATCTGCCTGGACCACAAGTGCGGATTACCTCACGCCTGATCGACTCGCTTTATACCGAGTCGATGGTGCTGGCTGACGAGGCACGATCCTATTTCGACGATGCGGGGCGCGATGCCCGCGCCACGCTGGAGCCGTTCGCGCGCGTCGGCTTTGCGTGCGAATCCCTCAAAGTCACTACGCGGATCATGCATATCGTCGCCTGGCTGCTCACTCAGCGCGCCGTGGAGTCCGGCGAGATTCCGAACCGTGACGGGCGGCGCCCGGAGCGGCGACTGGGCCACGCTCAGGATAGCGATCCCGCCGTTGTGGATCAGCTTCCCGACGCCGCTCAGCGGCTGATCAATGCCAGCGCCGATCTTTATGCACGCGTGAAGCGGCTCGACCAAGGCACGCTCGAAGCCGAAGTGCCGCAAAGCCCCGCTCGAGCGCTGATGGGCCGCCTCGAGCGTGGCCTCGGAGGCGGTTCCTTCTAGTTCTCACACAGCCGCGCCTTGGCCGCGGCATATTGACCAGCGAGCTCGTCGACAAAGAGGGCGGCCGGCCGGACCCGGTCGATGATCCCGATCCCCTGACCCGACCCCCAGATGTCTCGCCAGGCTTTGGACTTGGCGGAGCCTTCCGAGCCGAATTTCATGGCGGTTACATCCATGCCTTCGAGATTGTCGGGATCGAGGCCAGCATCGACGATGGAGGATCTAAGGTAATTGCCCTGAACGCCGGTGAAAAGGTCGGTGTAGACGATGTCGGCCGCACCGCTGTCGACGATCGCCTGCTTGTATGCATCCGGCGCATTGGCTTCCTCCGTCGCGATGAAGGGTGAGCCGACATAAGCAAGGTCGGCACCCGCGGCCTTTGCGGCGAGGATCGAGGCTCCGTTGGCAATGGCGCCCGATAATATGAGCGGACCGTCGAACCACGCGCGGATTTCCTGGAGCAACGCGAAGGGAGACCAGCGACCGGCGTGGCCCCCGGCGCCTGCAGCAACGGCGATGATGCCGTCTGCACCTTTTTCGATCGCTTTTCGGGCAAAGCGGTCGTCGATGACGTCGTGAAGGGCAATTCCGCCCCAGGCGTGGACGGCGTCGTTGAGCTCGACCCGAGCGCCGAGCGACGTGATGACGATCGGGACCTTCCACTTTGCGCAGGCATCGACGTCCTGCTCGAAGCGGTCGTTGGAGCGGTGAACGATCTGGTTGACGGCGAACGGAGCGGCCAGTCGCTCCGGGTGAGTGCGGTCCCAGGCGGCAAGCGCCTCTTTGATCTCGTGCAGCCATTCATCGAGGAGCGAGGCGGGACGTGCGTTCAGCGCGGGAAAGCTCCCGACGATCCCGGAGGTACACTGGGCGATCACCAGCCTTGGGTTCGAGACGATGAACATCGGAGCCCCGATTACAGGGATTCGTAATCCCTGCAGGATCGGCGGCAGGCTCAAAGAGCGTGATACTCCCGGTACCAGGCGACAAACCGCGGCACGCCCTCGTCAATGCTCGTTGCAGGTTCGAACCCGTGGTCTCGCTCCATTGCGCTGATATCGGCGAAGGTCTCCTTGACGTCGCCGACCTGCATCGGCTGCGGATCTAGGATGGCCTTCCTTCCCGTCTCCTCCTCGAGCAACTCGACGACGCGCATCAAGTCCTCGCTGCGACTGTTGCCTATATTATAGATGGCATGCGGGCTGCCGCTTCCGCCCGCCTTGATCTCGCCGTTGTCCACTGGCGGCGAATCGAGGCAGGCAATCACGCCGCGGACAATGTCGTCCACATAGGTGAAATCGCGGCGCATCGCGCCGCCATTGAACAGCGGTAGCGGCTCTCCTGCGTAAAGGGCCTTGGTGAAGATCCACATCGCCATGTCCGGCCGGCCCCAGGGTCCGTAGACCGTGAAGAAGCGCAGCCCCGTCAGCGGCACCCGGTACAGGTTCGAATAGCTCTCGCTCAAAAGCTCGTCGGCCTTCTTCGTCGCCGCGTAGAGCGAGAGCGGGTGGTCAACGCGGTCCTCGATCCTGAAGGGGAGCGTCTTGTTGCCACCGTAGACGGAGGATGACGAGGCATAGACCATGTGCCGGGGTCGTCGGTGTCGCGCGAGCTCGAGCATGTTTGCATGCCCAACCAGGTTCGACTGTATGTATGCGCCAGGATTCTCGAGGCTGTAGCGCACCCCCGCCTGCGCTCCGAGGTGGACGATGGCATCGATGTCAATGCCGTCGGTCACGCGCCGAAGTTCGTCAGCATCGGCGAAGTCGAGCCGCTCGAAGCGGAAGCGATTGCCGAAACGCCGTTGCAGGAGTTGAAGTCGAGCCTCCTTGAGCCGCGGGTCGTAATAATCGTTGAGATTGTCGATCCCTACGACATCGCCGCCGCGGTCCAGCAAGGAAAAGGCCGTGGCCGCGCCAATGAAGCCCGCAGCCCCGGTTACGAGAACAGCCATGGGAGATCCATAGGGGGTGCTTAAGGCACCCGAAAGGCCCTAGAGCGGCGACGTGAATCATTCATGGACCTTCGCGATCGACCGCGGCGGAACGTTCACTGATGTGGTCGCACGTTCGTCTGACGGGCGGGTGAAGGTCGAGAAGCTGCTCTCGGAGAACCCCGGGCAATATGAGGACGCGGCGCTGGAGGCGATCCACCGCGTGCTCAGCCAAGAGGGTGGGACTGTCGAAGAGGTGCGGATGGGCACCACCGTCGCCACCAACGCGCTTTTGGAGCGCAAGGGAGAACGCGTCGCGCTCGCGATAACGCGGGGGTTCGGTGATGCGCTGAGGATAGGATACCAGGCCCGGCCTAACATTTTCGCGCGGCACATTGTGCTCCCCTCGATGCTATATGAACGGGTTGTCGAAATCGATGAGCGCGTGGGCGTCGAGGGAGAAGTGCTCGTGGCCCTCGACACAAAGGGCGCGCGGGCGAGGCTGGAAGAGGTTCGGAAGACCGGTATCGACGCCCTCGCGATCGTGTTGATGCACGGCTGGCGGCATCCGCAGCACGAGATCGAGTTGACGAAGATTGCTCGCGAGCTGGGTTTCACTCAAGTGTCCGTCAGTCACGAAGTCGCGCCTCTCATCAAGCTTGTCGGTCGCGGAGATACGACGGTAGTCGACGCCTATCTCTCGCCCGTACTTCGGCGTTACGTCGACCGCGTCGCGGGCGGATTGCCGAACGCCGCGGACCTTCATTTCATGCAATCGAACGGCGGCCTCACCGAAGCGAGGGCCTTCCGGGGCAAGGACGCGATCCTGTCGGGTCCGGCCGGAGGCGTCGTGGGGATGGTGGCGGCGAGCGCGCGGCACGGGAGCGAGCGGCTTATCGGCTTCGACATGGGTGGCACTTCGACGGACGTTTCTCACTATGCGGGCACGTTCGAGCTCGCTGACGAGAGCGTCGTCGCGGGCGTTCGAATCCGCTCTCCCATGATGCAGATCCAAACGGTTGCGGCCGGTGGCGGCTCGATCTGCCGATTTGATGGGATGCGCTTCCGCGTGGGTCCCGAAAGCGCCGGCGCAATCCCTGGACCGGCGTGCTATCGCAATGGCGGCCCACTGACGATCACCGACTGTAACCTGTTCCTTGGAAGGATTGACCCGGCGCAGTTTCCGGCAGTGTTTGGACCCGGAAGTGACCAAACCCTCGATTCAGATGCGTCGCGCGAGCGCCTTCAGGCGGTCTCGGATCAGCTCGCCGGCGCCAAGAGCCTCCACGATATCGCCGAGGGGTTCATCGACATCGCGGTCGACAATATGGCCGCTGCAATTCGCAAGATCTCGATAGCGCGCGGGCATGACGTTACCCGCTACACACTGACCTGTTTCGGCGGCGCGGGCGGTCAACATGCCTGCAGGGTCGCCGACGCACTCGGCATGGAGCGGATCCTCGTTCATCCGCTCGCGGGCGTTCTTTCGGCTTATGGAATCGCCATCGCCGACGTGAAGGCAGTTCGTGACGCGAGTGTCCTCAAGCCGCTCGGCGCCGATCTTTCACGTCCGGCCGCGGAGCTCGAGCGTCGCGCCCGCGATGCTTTAGTCGAGCAAGGGGTGCACCATTCCCGGGTAGAGCTTAAGCGCCGCGCGCGGCTGCGGACGGCGGGAAGTGACACGACTCTCGAGATTGCTTTGGGGCAGCCGGAGCCAATGCGACGGGAGTTTGAGGAGCTTCACCGCAGGCGCTTCGGCTACATCGATGAAGGCGCAGAGGTCATAGTCGACGCTCTGGTGGTTGAGGCCGTTGCCCGAACCCAAAGCGAATTCGAAGCAACGGCCAAAGTGGCGCCCGAGAGCATCGATGGGCCCGCGTTCATCTTCGAGCCGACCTCGACGATTGTCGTGGAACCGGGCTGGCGCGCGGCCCGCGAGAGCGACGGCACCCTGGTTCTCACCCGGGCGGTTCCACTTGCTCGGGCCAAGGCAATCGGAACCGATGCCGACCCGGTCAAGCTCGAGATTTTCAACAACGTCTTCATGGCCGTCGCGGAGGAGATGGGGGTCGCGCTTCAATCCACGGCAACGAGCGTCAACATCAAGGAGCGGCTGGATTTTTCGTGCGCCATCTTCGACGCTGAAGGCGCGCTGATAGCGAACGCGCCACATATCCCGGTGCATCTCGGTTCGATGGGCGAGAGCATTTGCCGGATCATCGACGCCCGTGGGGAGGGCAGGGACGGACGCGGCATTCGTCGCGGCGATGCTTATGTTTTGAACGATCCCTATCGCGGCGGCACGCACCTTCCAGACATCACGGTGATCGTGCCGGTCTTCTACGCGGACGAAGCGGGGCCGTCGGCATTCGTCGCAGCGCGCGGGCACCACGCCGACGTCGGCGGGATCGCGCCCGGCTCGATGCCACCCGACAGTCGCACGATCGATATGGAAGGCGTGCTCATCGACAATTTCCTGCTCGTCGACGAAGGGCATTTCCGAGAGAAGGAAATGCGCACCTTGCTTGCGAGCGGCGAATGGCCAGCGCGCAACCCCGACCGCAACATTTCCGATCTGAAGGCCCAGCTCGCGGCCTGTACGCGTGGAGCCGAGGTGCTTGCCGCTACGGCGGACGATTATGGCGGCCACGTCGTCGCCGCCTACATGCGCCACGTGCTCGCGAATGCCGAGGAGTCGGTGCGGCGGCTGCTGGGTCGCCTCGACGACGGTGAGTTCACTTATGAAATGGACAATGGAGCGCACGTTCGGGTCCGCATCACGATCGACAAGGCGTCGCGCTCAGCCACCTTCGACTTCACCGGTACCAGCAAGCAGCTATCGGATAATTTCAACGCACCTTATTCGATCGTCAGGGCGGCATCGCTTTACGTTGTTCGAACACTCATCGACGACGCGATCCCGATGAACGATGGTTGCCTTCGGCCGATCGCGCTGATCGTGCCGAATGGCTCGATGCTTAACCCGCAATATCCGGCTGCGGTGGTCGCAGGGAATGTCGAGACGAGCCAGGTCGTTACCGACGCACTTTTTGCCGCGACCGGCCGTCTCGCTCCGAGCCAGGGCACGATGAACAACTTCACGTTCGGCAACGATCGGCACCAATATTACGAGACGATCGCTGGCGGGTCCGGCGCCGGCCCAGACCACGACGGGACGAGCGCCGTCCAAACCCATATGACCAACAGCCGTCTGACGGATCCGGAAATCTTGGAGAGCCGGCTGCCGGTTCGGCTTGACCATTTCGCTATTCGCCGCGGTTCAGGTGGACCTGGAGCGCACCACGGAGGCGACGGGGTCGTCCGGTCCGTTACCTTCCTGGAGCCGATGCATGCGAATATCCTTGCGAACCGCCGAAGGTCGCCGCCGCGCGGGCTCGCAGGCGGAGCGGACGCCCAGCCCGGCCGCAACTGGGTCGAACGGGTGGATGGCACAGTCGAGATGCTGACTGCAACCGCTTCCGCGGACGTGGAAGAAGGCGACCGCTTCGTGATCGAGACGCCCGGCGGCGGCGGCTTCGGGAGGAAGGAAGAGTGATCAACTACTGGCCGTTGCTCGGCATTGCTCTCGTTGTCCTCGGCTTCGCGCTCAGGTTCAATCCCTTGCTGGTGGTCGCTGTCGCGGCAATTGGGACGGGACTTCTTGCCGGCATGCCATTCCTCAAAGTGCTCGCTGCGCTCGGCCACGGGTTCAACCAGAACCGCAACGTCTCGATGATCTACATCGTGCTGCCGGTGATTGGCCTTCTCGAACGCCATGGCCTGCAGCAGCAGGCACGGGCCCTGATCCGAGGCATGAAACGCGCGACGACCGGAAAATTGCTCCTGATTTACCTCGGGTTCCGACAGGTCTTGGCAGCGCTCGGCCTGACCTCCGTCGCGGGACATGCGCAAACGGTGCGCCCGCTCGTCGCCCCCATGGCACTCGCGGCGGCAGAGAAGGAACATGGCCCGCTCGACGAAGCTGGCGCCGAACGGGTGAAGGCGATGTCGGCAGCAACCGACAATATCGGCCTTTTCTTCGGAGAAGACATCTTCCTGGCGATCTCCTCCATACTGTTGATCCAGGGCGCGCTCGCCGCGTTTGGGATCCAGCTGTCGCCTTTTCAGCTGTCCGTGTGGGCTATTCCGAGCGCGATCTGCGCGTTCTTGATCCACGGCGCGCGCTTGCTGTTTCTCGACCGACAGTTGGAACGGCGGCGGTGATCGACGTCCACTGGCTCTACGTCTTCGCCGGCGCTGTATTCGCCGCCTTGGCGCTCGGCAGCGCACGCAATCGGCGCAATCCCAAACGTTGGGGCAACACGGCATTCTGGGCTTTGCTCGGCGCGAGCTTCTGGTTTGGCGATTTGCTTGGCGACATCGGCAATGGCGTGCTGGTCCTCGCCCTCGTGGCACTCGCCGGTACGCATATGCTCGGCCGCGCTGAAAATCAGTCAACGAGCGATGAAGATCGGCAGCGTTTTTCGGAGCGGTTCGGAAACAAGCTCTTCATTCCGGCGCTCATCATTCCATTCACGGCCTTCGTCGGGACATTGCTGTTCACTTATACACCGCTCAGGGACAGCGGCCTCATCGATCCCAAGTCCGTGACGCTGGTCGTTCTTGGCCTGGGCGTAATCATCGCTTTGTTTGCCTGTTACGCCTGGTTGCGGCCTCCCGCATTGGCCGCAGTCGATGAAGGCAGCCGCCTAGCTGACGCGATTGGCTGGGCACTGGTCCTTCCGCAGATGCTCGCTTCCCTTGGCGCGGTGTTCGCCGCCGCTGGCGTCGGAACGACGATCGGAGCGCTCGCGAGCTTCATCATTCCACAGGGCAACGTCTTCCTCGCGGTGCTCCTCTATGCATTCGGCATGGTCGTTTTTACGATGATCATGGGGAATGCCTTCGCAGCATTCCCGGTGATGGTAGCAGCTGTCGGTGTGCCGATCCTCTTTCACCAGGATGGTGGAAATCCAGCAGTGATCGGTGCAGTTGGCATGTTGTCGGGCTTCTGCGGGACGTTGATGACCCCGATGGCGGCCAACTTCAACATCGTGCCGGCTGCCCTGCTCGAGCTTAAAAACCAATATGCGGTGATCAAGGCCCAGGTCCCGACCGCCATTCCGCTGCTCATCGCGAATATCCTCATCCTCTATTTGGCGGGATTTCACCTTTGACGAAGCTTAAGGCAGACCTCGGCTCCGGCATGGCCCGCATTGCGCTTGGCCATGTCCGCAAGGAATATCCGCACAAGCTTGACCACGTGCTTCTCGACGATGCGGACGCTCTCCCGCCTCGCTTGCTTCACCCGATCTTTTACGGGAGCTTCGATTGGCACAGCTGCGTGCACGGCTGGTGGACGCTCCTGACGCTCAGGCGACTCTTCCCAGATCTTGCCGAGTCGAAAGCCATAGCCGAGCTCGCGAAGGACAGCTTCACGAGCGAGAAGGTCCGCGGCGAAATCTCGTACCTGGACCGCGCGATGAGCCGCGGCTTCGAACGGCCTTATGGCTGGGCCTGGCTATTGTACCTCCACCTCGAAGCAACGCGGCACGATGAAGCTTGGAGCGTCGAGCTCGAGCCGATGGCGCGGGCTTTTGCAGGACGCCTTAAGGACTATCTCCGGATTCTCACCTACCCCATCCGCGTCGGCACGCATTTCAACACCGCATTCGCACTCGTCCTCGCCCTGGAGTGGGCGGAGAAGTTCGACCCGGCTCTTTCGGGCCTCATTCGTGACCGCTCTCTCAATTGGTTCGGAGCGGACCGGGACTGCCAGGCGTGGGAACCCGGAGGCGACGAGTTCCTGTCGCCGGCGCTTGTCGAGGCCCTGTGCATGGCTCGTACGCACACGGTCGATTTCCCCGCATGGTTCGGGCACTTCCTTCCAGGCGTTGGCCAACGCCAGCCCGCTGCCTTGTTCGAGCCGGCCATCGTGAGCGACCGGAGCGACGGAAAGATTGCGCATTTGGACGGGCTGAATCTCAGCCGCGCGTGGTGCTGGCGCAGCATTGCTCCGCTCCTGAACGCTGAACAGCAATCGACTGCGCAAAGTGTCGCCGATGAGCACATGGCAGCCGCGCTCTCGCACATCGAGGGTGATTATATGGGCGAGCATTGGCTCGCGAGCTTCGCCTTGCTGGCCTTACTGTGCTCGGAGGATTAATCGACGAACGATGGCCGAGATCGATTCCATCAACCGCGATTTCACTAAGTACGACCAGGTGGCGAAGAGCCACACCTATCGCCTCGCGGAACATACCACCGACGAGTTCGACGAAGAATATGAGATTGCAACTCTGGACTTTGAGCCTTTCCTCCACGGAGATGCGGGCGACAAGGCCCGTTTTGCACAAGCCTTCGCGGCCGCGTTGCAGGCAATTGGATTTGCGGTCCTGGTTGGTCACGGCGTCGATAGCGCGCTTTACGATGACGTGCACGACACCACTCTCGATCTTTTCACATCGACTAGCCTTGCACAGAAGATGCGTTACCGTGCGGAGCGCTTTGGCTCGGTAAACCAGGGATATTTCCCGATCGAGGAGACCAGCGACATCCATCCCGACCTCGTCGAGGGATGGGTCTGGTGCAGGCGTGCGTTCGACATTCCGCAGCGCCGCGAAGGGCCGTTCCGGCCGGAAGACTTCTGGCCCGGCCCGCAATACGAGCCACAGCTGCGCCGCCTCGTCCTCGCGCACGAGCAGCTGTTCAAGCCGATCGCACAGGCAATGCTCCAGGGCCTGGGCTGCGATCCGCACCTCCTCGATGAAAAGCTGACCCAGACGAACTTCGGCCTTCGCCTGAACTACTATCCGCCAATGACAGCGAAGCAGGATGGCTCGGGCGCGGCGCGCCTATTGGGCCACGAGGACGTCGATTTGTTCACGATCCTTCCGGCGAGCCGCACCGACGGGCTTCAAGTGTGGAATCATCGGAGCGGAAAATGGGTGCGCATGAGAGCGCCTCCCGGTTCGATCATCATCAACACGGGCGACTACATGCAGCGAATTTCCAATGACCTGCTGCCCTCCACCACCCATCGGGTGGGCAAGCCGAGCAACCGGTCACACCTGGCAGAGCCAAGGATATCTTTCCCGATCGCCGTCTATCTTTGGGAGAACGAGATCCTGGAAGCGCTTCCCGGGCTCGGACAGCCGAAGTACGAACCGGTGAAGGCGATTACTTTTCACACCCGCAGCACCAGCAAATTCTACGGTGACGATTATGCGGTCGACGTCGCTTAGCTCGTCTTGCTGCAGTTGGTGACAAGCGTCACATTGCCGCCGTTGCTGACATAATCGACCCCGCACAACGGGGACGTCGATAGCAGCGCGTCGCCTCCCAGTGCCTGGTAAAGGTCGACACGATTGTGGCCCGCGGTGGCCTTGGTCTGAACCAGTGAATTCTGCGCGGTATAGTAAGCGCGTTGCGCAACGAGGACGTCGAGAAATGGATCGATGCCTGCTCGATACCGAGCTTCGGTGAGCAGATAATTGTCCGACGCGGCGGCCTGCTGAGCCCGGGCTGCGGCGAGCTGCTCATCCATCGTGGCACGGCGCGCAAGCGCATCCGAGACATCACGGAACGCCGTCTGAACCGCGTGCTGGTAGTTGGCGAGGGCGGCATTTCGCTGTGCTTGCGTCAGCCGGACGTTTGCATGTCCAGCGCCGGCCTGGAATATGGTGTAGCCCGCGTTGGCGCCCGCGCTCCAACCGAATGCCCCGCCGCTGAACAGCTTCAGAAGGGCGCCGCTCGCAAATCCGAGCAGCCCCGTGAGGCTGATCCGCGGAAAGAGCTCGGCGCGCGCCGCGCCGATGTTCGCATTGGCTGCACGCAGCTGATACTCGGCCTGGAGCACATCGGGCCGGCGGAGAAGCACGTAGGAATCGACGCCCGACGGCAGCTCGGCGATGTGGGGCAGGGCGTCATCGATAGACGTCGGGAGCGTGGTCGCCGGGACGGGTGCTCCCACCAGGAGCTGCAGAGCGTCCACGTCCTGCGCCAGCAGTGCTTTCTGTTGAGCGACGTCCGCCTGGGCTTGAGTGAGGATCAGTTGCGCCTGGTCGAGGTCGAGACGCGGCGCGACCCCGCCCTCCAGCCTGACTCGCGTGATTCGAACGCTTTCCCTGGCGCTTTTGAGCGTCTCCTCGGCAATCTGCAGGATGCTCGCATCCGTGGCATAGTTCAGCCACGCGTCCGAGACGTTGGCGACGAGCGTCAGGCGCGTCGAGCGCGCTCCCGCCTCGGTTGCGAGATATTGCTCGAGCTGCGCATGGGTGAGCGACCTCAGTCGCCCAAATAGGTCAAGCTCGAAGCTCGGAACGCTCAGTCCCGCCGCGTAGTTCGCGCTCACTCCGCTGCCGCTCGATCCATTTCCGTTGCCCGACCCCGATCCCGAACCGCCCGAGCCGCCACCCGAACTCGAACCGGAGCTTCCGCGATCGCCGCTGGCGGTCAGTCCCGTCGTAGCGTTTAGCTGGGGGAATTGCTGCGCGCGCTGAATGTGATATTGCTCGAGCGCAGCCTGGATGTTTGACGCGGCCGCCATGAGGTCGCGGTTGTTGACCAGCGCCTCGCCGATCAGAGTCTGCAGGCGACCATCCCGGAAGATGTCGCGATAGGTAACGGCGGGTAGGCCTGCTTCCGATTGCTTGAGCGCCCCATCGCCAGCGGACCAGGATGCGGGGATCGCCGGATCGGGTTGTGCGAGCTTCGGCTCCAGCGTGGTGCATGCGGTCGAGAGCAGCGCGATCAAGGCCACGTGGCGCTTCATGCCTGCGCCTTGGTCCGCGCTCGGAGCCGCTCGCGCACGATGACTATGCCGTCGCGAACTCCGCGGCGCACAAGTACGTAGAAGAGCGGGATATAGAAGAGGGCAAGAATGGTCGCGGTCAGCATCCCGCCGATGACCGCTGTGCCGATCGCGATACGCCCGTTTGCGCCGGGCCCGGTCGCTACTGCCAGCGGGAACACACCGAAAATGAAGGCGAAGCTTGTCATGAGGATCGGCCGAAGCCGGATCCGAGCGGCCTCGATCGCCGCGTCGATGATCTTCTTGCCCTCCTTCTCCGCGCGTTCAGCAAACTCGTTCATGAGGATGGCGTTCTTCGAGGTCAGACCCATCGTGGTGAGAAGGCCGATCTGCAGGAACACGTCGTTCTGGAGACCCCGGAGGGTGACAAAGAGGATCGCTCCGACCAGTCCCAGCGGGACCACCAGGAGAACGGCGAGGGGGATCGACCAGCTCTCGTAAAGCGCCGCCAGGCACAGGAAGATGACGATGAGCGAAACCCCGTAGAGGAGGGGAGCCTGCCCCGTCGCGAGCCGTTCCTGGTATGACGCGCCCGACCACGCGACGCTGACGCCCGGGATCTGCGATGCGAGCTTTTCGATCTCCGCCATAGCTTGTCCGGAGCTCTTGCCCGGCACGGCCTGACCGTTGAGCTCGAAGGAGGGATAGCCCTCGAACCGGTCGAGCGTCGTCGGGACCGTTATCCATCCGGTCGTCGCGAACGAGGAAAAGGGGACCATCTGGCCTTGGTTGCTCCGGACGAACCAGTTACCGATGTCGGACGGCTCGGAGCGATACAGCGCTTCGCCTTGCACGTAGACTCGCTTCACCCGGCCGCGGTCGATGAAATCGTTGACATAGCGTCCGCCCCACGCGGTCGAGAGTGTCGTATTCACATCGTTCGCGGTGAGGCCCATCGCGGCAAGTCGCTGTTGATCGATATTGACCTTGAGGCTGGCGACGTCGGGCAGTTCGCTGAGCCGGACCTGTGCCAGGACCGGGTCCGATGCCGCTGCATCCATCAGTCGGTCGCGCGCGGCGGCGAAGTTTTCCCGGCTCAAGCCACTCGTATTTTGCAGCTCCATCGTGAATCCGGTCGATTGGCCGAGGCCGCGGATCGCGCCCGGAACGAGCGCAAAGACCTGGGCATCCCGCAGTCCGCGGAACGCGGCTGAAGCGCGGGCCACGATCGCCTCCGCGCCGTTGTCGGTGCCTTTACGCTTGCCGAAGGGTGCTAGATTGATGAAGCCTTGGCCAGTGTTCTGACCCGAGGCTCCGCCGCCGCCGCCACCGGTTACCGCGAAGAAGACAGCGACGTTCTTTTTCTCTGGCCCGTGGAGGAAGTAATTTTCGACGGCTCTCTCCGCCTGCTGGGTTCGCTGCGAAGTGGCTCCTGCCGGAAGTCGGAATTGTACCGATGCATTGCCCTGATCCTCGGTCGGGATGAATCCCGTGGGAATTCGCCAGAAGAGGACGAGCAGGAGCAGGCATACCCCGACATAGATGAGCAAGAACAGCCATTTACGCTCGACCACGCGGCCGACGTTCCCAACATACCAGTCGATGCCGCGCTGAAAGTTCCGGTTGAATTTCACACGCGCGGTTTCGACGCCGTGGGCGAGGCGTGGGGCCCGGCGGCCCAGCCAGCTTTCTTCGACATTGCCGTGTTGGCGCTTGAGGACGTTTGCTGCGAGCGAAGGACTGAAGGTTATGGCAAGCAGCACCGACAACGCCATCGCCGAGACGATCGTCGCTGAGAACTGGCGGTAGATGACGCCGGTCGAGCCTCCGAAGAAGATCATCGGCAGGAACACGGCGGAGAGCACCAGTGCGATCGCGACGAGAGCCATCTGGATTTGCTGCATCGAAATGACGGTCGCTTCCTTGACCGTCAGTTCCGGCTGCTCCTCGAGAATGCGCTCGACGTTCTCGACGACCACGATCGCGTCATCGACGAGGAGACCGACGGCGAGGACGAGCCCGAACAGGGTCAAGGTATTGATCGAGAAGCCTAGGATGTAGAGCATCCCGAACGTGCCGAGCAGCACCACGGGAATAGCGATCCCCGGGATGAGCGTCGCCCGCCAGCTCTGGAGAAAGACGAACATCACCAGAATGACGAGGACCATGGCCTCGGCGAGGGTTTTCACCACTTCGATGACGGAAAGCCGGATGAAGTCGGAGCTGTCGTTGGCGTAGGCGACCTTGAAGCCGGGTGGCAGCCGCGGGGCCATTTGCGCCATGTAGGACTTGACGAGCCTGGACGTCGAAAGTGCGTTCGCGCCGGGCTCCAGATAGATGCCGATGCCGGCGCCCGGATGGCCATTGATCCGGATCGAAGCGGAGTAATTATCGGCGCCGAGCTCGACCCGGGCGACATCCGAAAGGAGGACGCGGGCTCCGCTTGGATCCGACTTGACGATGATGTTTCGAAACTGCTCCGGCGATTGAAGCCGCGACTGCGCCGTCACTGTCGCGTTAAGCATCTGTCCCTGCGGCTGGGGCATCCCGCCGATCTCACCCGCAGCGACCTCGACATTTTGGTTTTGAATCGCGGTAATGACGTCGCCCGGCATGAGCTGCAGGCTCTGCAGCTTGGTCGGATCGAGCCAGATCCGCATTGCGTATTTGGAGCCAAAGACATTGACGTCCCCCACTCCGTTGATCCGTGAAAGGTCGTCCTGCAGGTTGGTGAGGAGCCAGTCGGATACGTCGACATTGGTCGACTTGTCGCTCTCGTCGTAAACTCCGACGATCATCAGGAAGTCGGGCGAGCCTTTGGTGACCGTCACGCCCTGCTGCTGAACCTGCTGCGGCAAGCGAGCGATGGCGGCCTGCACCTTGTTCTGGACCTGGACCTGCGCGATGTCTGCGTCGATGCTCTTGTCAAACACGGCGCTGATCGAGACCTGGCCGCGCGAGCTGGAAGATGAGCTGAAATAAAGGAGGCCATCGAGGCCCGTCAGCGTCTCCTCAATGACCTGGGTGACGCTGCTTTCAAGCGTCTCTGCAGAGGCGCCTGGATAATTGGCGCGGACGTTGATCTGGGTCGGTGCGACGTCGGGATATTGGGCGACCGGAAGCGCGAAAATCGCACCGATGCCGCCGAGAGTGATGATGATCGCAAGAACCCAGGCGAAGATGGGCCGCTCGATGAAGATGCGCGACATTCGTTAGCGGCCGCGCTGCTTCTGCATTGCCTTCAATGCGCCGGGCGGTGGCGCCTTGACCTTTTCCGGCGCGCTCGCCGCGACAGGCTTGATCTGGGCTCCGTCACGAAGGTTCGCCGTGCCCTGGGTGATGACTTTCTCACCAGCGGCGAGACCCTGCGTCACGACCCAGTACGGCCCCATCGTCCGAGACGTGACCACCGTCCTCTGGACCGCCCGGTTCCCCGGACCCACGACGAACAAGGTCGCATTGCCCTGCGGATCCCTGGTGATCGCCTGCTGTGGCACGAGGAAAGCGGACGTGTCGATCGCCTGGGCGAACTGCGCGTTCACGAACATGCCCGGGAGCAGCAGCGACTGGGGGTTGGAGAAGACGGCGCGCAAAGTCACCGTGCCCGTGCTCTGGTCGACGACCACCTCGCTGAATTGCACCTTTCCAGTGAGGCCGTAATCGCTTCCGTCAGCAAGCTTCAGCCGAACGACCGCGGAGGTCGGGACTACGCCGCCCTGCGAGAGCGCGCGCCTGAGAGAGAGTAGGTCAGCCGCCGATTCCTGGATATCGACATAAACCGGGTCGAGACGCGTGATCGTGGTCATCGGGTCGGTCTGGTTTGCCGTGACCAGTGCGCCTTCAGTGACGCTCGATAGACCGACACGGCCAGTGATGGGGGCAGGAACGCGTGTGAAGCGCTGGTTGATCTGCGCGCTTCTTAGCGCCGCGGAGTTCTGAGCGACGGCGGCATCCGCGACGCGAGCCTGTGCGACGGCGTTGGTGTAATCCTGCTTGGAGATCGCCTGCTGCTGGACGAGCGGCTTGTAGCGCGCGGCAAGGGTTCGCGCCGCTTCGGCCTGCGCACGGGCGCTCTGAAGGTTCGCCGCGGCTTGAGCAGCCTGCGCGTTGTAGACGCTCGCATCGATCTGGTAGAGGGTTTGTCCCTGCCGGACGATCGATCCTTCCCGAAACAGCCGGCGCTGAACGACGCCGTTCACCTGCGGCCGCACTTCGGAGATCTGGTAAGCGGCGACACGCCCGGGAAGCTGCTGCTCCAGAGGGGCGCTGCCCTGCTGGACCACCACATAGCCGACGGTGCTGGGGCCGCTCGCGCCGCCGCGTCCCCCACGTCCGCCGCCGGGCTCGTCGCTTCCACTGCTTCCGCAAGCGGTCAGCAGCAGAGCGACCGCGGCGGCCGCGAGCGTCGCGCGACTCTTAACGAAGGTTGGATTCACCAAGCGGCGCCTTTTCCACTGTTTGGGCGGAATGCAAGTAGGGGACGCGTTTTTCAGTAATGAACATGACACGTTCGGCGCCCGCTAGATGAACTATCGTTAGTTAAGGGGTGCCCCTTCGACGAACGAACTCCGCGCACCGACGAAACGGAAGAGTTTCGGTTCCGAAATTTATCGTGAGTGAACGGCCCGCGGGCTCGACACGGGTGGGAGGAGGAACTGCAGCGGGACCGCGACGCGGGATGCCCAGCTGATCTCATTATGCTTCTGTCCGGGAAAGCTGAGGCTCAGCATATTGGACCATTGGTCGTAGCCGTGGCGGCGCACGACAGCGTCCACCCTGTCTTGATAACGGGCATAAACGGCATCGAGGGTCTCGCTTCCGTGGTCGAAGTAGAGCCTGTGCGTGGCTGGAGCTGGCAGCGCGGGCGCGAGGTAGCGCTCGAACGTGGACGAGACGACCTCATATTCCTCATCGCTGATCGGCTTGTTGTCCGGCGTGATGACCAACGGCCAGTGGGTCGACATCATCCCGGCGGCACCGAAAACCTGAGGAAATTCGTCGACGGCGTAGAGAGAAACGAGCGCTCCCATCGAGGAGCCCATGATCGCCGTGTCGGCCCGGCCGGTCTTCACGTTGAATCGCTGGTCGATGAGGGGTTTCAACTCGCGCACGACGAATTTGAGGTACCCATCCGACAGCGGGTCGCCGCCATAGAGCGCTCGAACCTTTTCCCTGTACCCCGCCGGAAGGCCGTTGAAGGCCTTCGATGGGACATATTCCTGGAGCCGTTTGGGAGTGCTCCAGATTCCGACAACGATTGTTGGCCGCACCTTCTTCTCACGGATTAGCCGATCCAGGATCTCGTCGATCTGCCATTCCATCCCGAAGCCCGCAGTCTTGGTATCGAAGAGGTTCTGGCCGTCGTGCATGTAAAGAACCGAATGTTTCGGCCCCCTCGGCGCATATCCGGTCGGGAGCCACACGACGACGCGCCGCGGGTCGGCGTATTTGGACTGCACGACGCCGAGATCGACGATCGTCCCCGCTGCGACCTGGGGAACTGCCCCGGTCTGCGACTGAGCATGAGCCGGCATTCCCAACAGAAGCAGCATTAGAGCGATGAAAACGCGGATCATTTGCCCAGAGCCACAAAGCGCACCGCCGCGCCGCCCCCAGGCGCAATCCGCATCGCGATACGATCTTTCGTGGTCACGATACGTTGTTCGATGATGATCGAGCGAGGGTTTGTCCGGTAATCCGCCTCCTCGCCATCGCGATAAATTTCGGCTCGATAGCGCCGGGCCGGGTCCAGGAAATCCAAGGGAACGTCGAAATGGCGCTCCTGCTCGTCACCGACTGCGCCGAGGAACCAGTCGGGGGAGCCGCGCTGCTTTCTGGCGATGACCGCAAGATCACCCTCTTCGCCGGCGAGCATGCGCGTGTCGTCCCAGTCGACGGCGACGTCCTTGATGAACTGGAACGTCTTCGGATTGGCCGCGTAATTCTCCGGCAGGTCGGCTGCCATCTGGATCGGCGAATAGATCACGATGTAGAGCGCGAGCTGCTTTGCCAGGGTCGAGAGGATCTGCGTATTGTCCTTGCCCCTGAGGCTGAGAATTCCCGGCGTGAAGTCCATCGGCCCCGATAGCATCCGGGTAAAGACGAGGTTCGCCTCATGCTCCGGCGGGTTCTTCGGGGTGCCCCAGGCGTTGTATTCCATACCCCGTTCACCCTCGCGCGAGACCCAGTTCGGGTAGGTGCGCCGCAGCCCAGTATCCTTGACAGGTTCGTGCGCGTCGACGGCGATTTCGCGCTTGGCCGCCTCGGTGACGACTTTCAGATGGTGGTTCACCATGACCTGGCCCTGGTGCCATTCGAAGTGGATCCTGCCGTCGGGTCCGAGCGCCTCGATCCCGCCCGCATCGGCGACATATCCGGTTTTCACCGAATGGATGCCGAGCCCCTGGTAAAGGTCCAGACCGGCCTCGAGCTGCTTTTCATAATTGGCAATATTTCCGGCCGTCTCGTGATGGCCGATGAGCTGGACGCCTCTCTTCTTTGCATAAGCTGCCACCCCGGTCAGGTCGAAATCGGGGTAAGCTTCAGTGAAGCTGAAGTCCCATCCGTTTCCGAACCAGTCGCCGTCCCAGCCCTTGTTCCAGCCCTCGACGAGCACGCCGCCGAAGCCGTTTCTCGCCG
>JBJMVK010000030.1:0-9653 GCA_045810725.1 Sphingomonas sp.
AATTCGCCGCGGCCTTGTCGAAGGCACCCGAAGCGAAGGAGGTGCTGGAAGCGTTTCCGCCTTCAGCGCAGCGCGACTATTTCGAATGGATCGGGGAAGCAAAGCAGGATGCGACGCGCGAAAAGCGCATTGCCACCGCCATCGAGTGGCTCAGCGAGGGGAAGCGGCGGCACTGGAAGTATCAAAGCTGCTGAAAAGGCAGCTTACTTCGTCATCCTCAGCGCTGGCCCGAAGCGGGGAAGAGCGCGGCGCAGAGTGAGACTTTCAGCGTGATTTGACATAGGTTCCGGGCGCGTCCTCGAGCGCCTTCAGCTTGCCCTTCCCGGGCACCCGCGCGCCGCTCACCTTGACCCTTTTCTCGTCCACCCTTTTGACCCATGCGAGCCAGTCGGGCCACCAGCTTCCCTTGTGCTCAATTGCTCCCTCGACAAACGATTCGAGGGTCTTCGAGGGCTTGTCGTTCACCCAATATTGGTACTTCTGGGCCGCCGGGGGGTTCACGACGCCCGCGATATGGCCGGAGCCCGCAAGAACGAACCTTTTGGGCCCCGCGAAGTGACCCATGATCTTCCACACGCTCTGCGGCGGCGCGATATGGTCCTCGCGCCCGGCCTGAACGTAGGTCGGGGTCTTCACCCGATCGATGTCGATGGGCGCTCCTGCGACCTTGATCCCACCCTTCATCGCGAGCTTGTTCCCCTTGTAGAGATCTTCGAGATAGGCCCGGTGCCAACTCGCCGGGAGGTTGGTGGTGTCGCTGTTCCAGTAGAGAAGATCGAAGGGGGCTGGTTCGTCCCCCAGCAGGTAATTGTTGACCACATAGCTCCAGATGAGGTCGCGGCCGCGGAGCAGGTTGAAGGTCGCGGCCATGTAGCGGCCGTCAAGATAGCCCTTTTCCTTGGTCAGCTGCTCAAGAAGTCCCATGGTCTCTGGGCCGCTGAAAAGCTTGAGGTCTCCGGCCTCGGCGAAATCCACCTGGGCGGTCAGGAACGTCGCCGATTTCACCTTGCCGGCTTCGTCCTTCGCCTCGAGATAGGCGAGCGTCGCGGCGAGCGTGGTCCCTGCGACGCAATAGCCGATCGTATGGACGCTCTCGACGCCCAGCAGGTCGCGCACGGTATCGATCGCGTCGACCTGCCCCTTCAGCACATAATCGTCGAGGCCCGCATCGGCGATGCTCTCGTCCGCGGACTTCCAGCTCACCATGAAGAGAGTGATGCCGTTCTCGACGCACCACCTGACGAAGCTTTTCTCCGGGTTGAGGTCGAGAATGTAGAAGCGATTTATCCAAGGCGGGAAGATGACGACGGGGGTGCTGAGGACCTCGTCAGTGGTCGGCGTGTACTGGATCAGCTGGTAAAGCGGCGTCTGCTTGATCACCTTGCCCGGGGTTGTCGCGAGGTTTCGCCCGACCTCGAAAACTCCCGCCTTGGTCTGCGTCAGCTGGCCGGCCGCAATGTCCTTCAGCATGTTGGCGAGGCCCTTGAGCAAATTTTCCCCGCGGGTCTCGAGAGTCCGCTTAAGCACTTGGGGGTTGGTCAGAGCGAAGTTCGACGGGCTCATCGCGTCGACGAAGCTGCGGGTCGCGAAGCGCAGCTTCTCGCGCGTCTCGAGGTCGATATTCTCGATCTGGTCAACGGTCCCAAGGAGCTGGTCGGAGATCTGGAGATAGCTGTTCTTGATCGTGTCGAAGATAGGGTTCTCGCTCCATTCGGGTGCGGCAAAGCGACGGTCTTTCTTCTCGGCGGAAGGAGCAGCGGACACTCCGCCAAGCATCTTTCCCCAGGCCTCGAGACCCTTCGCCCACGCCTGAGCACCCGCGCTCATCAGAGCCATCGGATCCGAGGCGGCCACATCATTGCCCAAAGCAAAGGCATTCGGGGACCAGGGCGGCATAGGCTGACCCGTTTTTACCTGCTCCGCCCAAAATTCCATCATCATCTGCTGGGCGCGGCCCATCACCAAAGTCCAGTGCTGCCAGTCCTCGAGGGTCGGCATCACAGTTGCGCTTTTCGGGTTGTCCGCCATGCCGCTAATGTAGGCGGTTGAAGCCATGAACCCAACCGCGCTGGTCCTCCTCGATTATTTCGGCATCGCCGTCTTCGCGATCTCGGGCGCTCTGGTCGCTGCCGAGCGGCGCCTCGATTTCGTCACCTTCATATTCTTCGCGGTGATAACCGGGGTGGGTGGTGGAACGATCCGCGACCTTCTCATCGGCGCCCCTGTTTTCTGGGTTCACACGAACGGGACGCTTCTCATCTGCATTGCCGCGGCGCTGCTCGTGTGGACCGCGAGTCACCGCTGGTTCGCCGGAAAGTCGCTGCTTTGGTTCGATGCCGCCGGGATGACCGCCTACGCGACCTACGGCGCGGCGAAGGCGCTCGGCCATGGAGTAGCGCCGGTTCCAGCCTTCGTCATGGGCGTGCTCACCGCCTGCGTGGGCGGAATCATCCGCGACGTGCTCGCGTCCGAGCCGTCGGTCCTCATGCGACGCGAGCTTTACGTAACACCGGCAGCACTCTCGGCTGCTCTGTTTGTCGGTCTGAACCTTGCGGGAATCCACGTCTGGCCCGCGGCGGCCGCTGCGATCGCTGCGGGCTTCGCGCTCCGTGCTGCCGCGATCACAAGAGGCTGGTCGTTGCCGCCCTACCGGGACTAGCGAGAAGCCACTCTGGCGTTCACCTCGCAGTTATAGACCGACACCACTGATCGAGACGACCCCGTCCTCCCTTCGTTTGAGAAACGAGCCGCTACCCCCTGTGGCGCTTGGAATTCCGACAGGATAGATCCGTAAGCGTGCGTGCCTTGCCATCGCTGCTGAGCCTCGCCCTCGCCGCCTGCGCGACCGTCAATCGCGAGCCTCGAGTTCATGCCGAAGCCGGCGTCGCGTTCGACCGCAATGGGGAACTTGCGAGCTTCGCCGACGGGCTTTCGGATGCCACGGCCGGCCGCAGGGTGAGTGCAGACGATCCGGTCCGTGTCGCATCCGTTAGCAAGTTGGTCGTGGCGATCGGCGTGATGAAGCTGGTGGAACAAGGGAAGCTGGGTCTGGACCGTGACGTCAGCCACTATCTTGGCTGGGACCTTCGCAATCCGACCTTCCCCGATGAGCCCATCACGCTTCGTATGCTGCTCTCGCACACCTCGTCGGTGCGCGAGCATGACGATGATTATGTGATCCCGCTCGGCACGTCTCTCGAGCGGGTTATGGCCGATCGGCTGAACTGGGACCCGGAGCACGGCCCGGCCAGCAATTACTTCCGATATACGAACCTCAATTTCCCGATTGTCGCTTCGATCGTCGAGATCGTCACGCGCGAACGGTTCGACGCCTGGATGCGCCGGGAGGTGTTGGAGCCCATGAAGCTCGACGCGTGCTACAACTGGGCAACCTGCAGCGATGTCGCGGTAACGAGGGCCGTCGAGCTCGATTCGCCCGAGGGAAAGCCGCTAAAGGACGACCTTCACGGACGTCGTCCGGACTGCCCGGTCTTCGTCAAGGAAGGCGAGCCTTGCGATCTTTCGCTTTGGCACATCGGCGAGAACGGCTCCTTATTTTCACCGCAAGGAGGCCTTCGTATCTCTGCACGAGGTCTCGCCCGCGTCGGCCGAATGCTGCTCGGCGGAGGAACGCTCGACGGCGCGCGCATCATCTCCCAAGAGTCCGTGAACACCCTCTTCGCGCAGGTCTGGCGCTACGATGGAAGCAACGGCGCAACCGACAAAGGCTTCTATTGCAGCTACGGGCAGGCGACCCAGCAGATCCCGACGATCGTGCCGGGCTGCGCCGATGACATGGGCACGAGAGGCCGCGTCCTCGTCGGCCATGCAGGCGATGCCTATGGAATGAAGAGCGGCATCTGGATTGACCGTGCGCGCGGCCTCGGGTTCGCTTATTTCGTTACGGCTGTTCCGGAAAAAGCCGAGCTCGGCCCCGGCACCGCTTTCACCGCCGCCGAGACCCGCCTATTCCGCCGGAGCTACGATCTGCTTCCTCGATAGGAGGTAAACATGCGACTGACCTACGCCATCAAATATGTCGCCGAGATGGAAGCGGCGATTGCCTTCTACCGGGACAAGCTCGGGCTCCAACTCAAGTTCGAATCGCCCTTTTGGACTGAATTCGCGACCGGCGACACCGTCCTTGCGCTTCACCCCGCCTCCGAAGAGAACGCCGCCGGCTCGGTCGAGCTCGGCTTCACACTCGACGATCTCGGCGAATTCTACGCACGGCGGCAGGAGCTCGGGATCGAGTTCACTCGGGAGCCCAAGGAAATGCACGGCATCCACATCGCGGGCATTCGCGACGCGGACGGGGCGCAGGTGTCGGTAAGCGGTCCCGTCTGAGCGGAGCGGCGCTTGCCGCACTGCAGCATAGGCTGCAATGTGGCCGGCGATGGACACAGAATTCTACCGCATCCAGCGCCTCCCGCCCTACGTCTTCGCCGAAGTGAACGCGATGAAGGCGGCGGCGCGCGCTCGCGGCGAGGACATCATCGACCTTGGCATGGGCAACCCCGATGGGTCCCCGCCCAAGCACGTCATCGACAAGCTCGCCGAGGTTGCCAATAAGCCCCACGTCCACCGCTATTCAGCGAGCAGAGGAATCTTTGGCCTCAGGAAAGCGCAGGCGGCCTATTACCAGCGTCGCTTCGGCGTGTCCCTCGACCCCGACAGGGAAGTCATCGTCACTCTCGGCTCGAAGGAGGGCCTTGCCAACCTCGCCCAGGCGATCACCGCACCCGGCGACGTCGTACTTGCACCAAACCCGTCCTACCCGATCCACAGCTTCGGCTTCATTATCGCCGGCGCTGCCGTCCGGTCGATCCCGGCCGCACCTGGCGAAGCCTTCTTCGATCGCCTCACCAATGCGATGCGCTATACCGTCCCGCGCCCAAAGGTGCTGGTGATCGGCTACCCGTCGAATCCGACGGCCTATGTCGCCGATCTTCCTTTCTACGAGCGGCTCGTCGCATTCGCACGCGAGCATGATCTCATTGTCATTTCCGACCTCGCTTATGCGGAGATCTATTTTGGCGAGACGCCGACGCCGTCGATCCTCCAGGTCGACGGTGCAAGGGAGGTCGCCGTCGAGTTCACCTCAATGAGCAAGAGCTATTCGATGGCCGGCTGGAGGATTGGCTTCGCAGTCGGAAACGCGCGCCTCATCGAGGCGCTCGCGCGCGTGAAATCCTACCTCGATTATGGCGCGTTCACGCCCGTGCAGGCGGCCGCGGTCGCGGCCTTGAATGGCCCCCAGGAGATCGTGGAGCATAACCGGAGACTCTACCGCAAGCGGCGCGACGTCCTCGTGGAGTCGTTCGGTCGCGCCGGCTGGGAGATTCCCGTCCCCCAGGCCAGCATGTTCGCGTGGGCGCCGATTCCCGAGCGCTACCACAATCTCGGCTCGATGGAGTTCGCAAAGGAGCTTTTGACCCGAGCCCAAGTCGCAGTTGCGCCGGGCGTCGGCTTCGGCGAGGAAGGCGAAGGATGTGTAAGGATCGCGCTCGTCGAGAATGAGCAGCGCCTCCGCCAGGCCGCGCGCGGGGTGAGGAAGATGCTCGCAGGCTAAAATCCCATGTTGCACAAACAGGGCAGCGAGATCCGTCAACTTCAAGCTAACTTTAGGTAGATTAATAAAACTTGCGGAAGCGCTTATTGGCACGGCGCCGCTCGGGGCCCAGCAGTTTTTGAAACCGGTCGCCAGGGGGACCCTCGAACTAGCATGCGTCCAGGCGTTGTCCTGGTGCTGGCGCCGCGCCTCGCGCGGACCGCCGGATGGACGAGTAACGTGTCACAGGCGTCCGGCTGCCGTTTCATCACGCGGCCCGACCAACGCACAAGGGGGGTCGAGATGCAAAACCATCGTTCAAATATCCGTTCATGGCTGCTCGGCGGCGCGATCGCCGCACTGACCGTCACTGCTTCAGCGACGGCGAATGCCACAAATAGTCCTACCGTCGTCCGCGGCGCCGCGGCTCCGACCGTCACGGTCTACGCCACGGGCTTCAACAATCCTCGGGGGCTGAAGTTCGGCCCGGACGGTGCGCTTTATGTTGCGGAAGGCGGCCCCGGCGGAAGCAACTCGACCGTCGGCCAATGCGACCAAGTCGTCGCTCCAATCGGGCCCTACACGGGCAGCTCCAGGGGCGGCAGGATTTCGCGCGTCGACAGTAACGGCACGAGAACCACCGTCACGGATCGGTTCCCCTCGAGCCAAACGTCCGCAGACCAGGGCAGCCTCGTCAGCGGCGTCGCCGACATCGCCTTCATTGGCGACACACTCTATGCGATAACTGCCGGCGCCGGATGCTCCCACGGGGTGCGAAATGTTCCCAACGGGGTGTTCCGCATCAGTTCGAACGGAAGCCCGGTGCTCGTCGCTGACCTCAGCGCCTTCCAGAAGGCCCATCCTGTCGCCAATCCGGAGGCCGACGATTTCGAGCCGGATGGCACCTGGTTTAGCATGGTCGCGGTCGGGAAGACCCTCTACGCGGTCGAGCCCAACCACGGCGAACTGGACAAGATCAGCCAATCCGGTGCGATCAGCCGGATTGCGGATATCAGCGCAAGCCAGGGCCATATCGTCCCAACGGCGATGACCTATCACGCCGGGATCTTCTACGTCGGCAATCTCAACACCTTCCCGATAACTCCAGGATCCTCGAAGATCCTTCAAGTTACGCAGTCGGGGGCGGTATCCACGGTGAAAACGAACCTGACGACGGTCCTGGGCGTCGCATTCGACAATCTCGGGCGCCTCTATGTGCTCGAGAATACGACCACGGCTGGGTTCCCGACGCCTGGAGCGGGCGACATCGTGCGCTTCACGGGCGCGAAACGGGAAGTGCTGGTGAGCGGTTTGGCGCTGCCCACCGCAATGACGTTCGGCCCGGACGGCGCGCTTTACGTCTCCAATCTGGGATTCGGCCCGCCGCCGTCGCTTCCGAATGGCCCTGGCCAAGTGCTTCGCATCCGATTGGGCGACTAAAAAGGTCCTTCGTGCGGCGAGGCAGCATCAGCGCCTGCCTCGCCCGCACTGGACGCTCGTACTGACTTTGGTCAGTGCAGTTCCGCGAGCCTCGCGGGCGCCCCCAACTGCATTTGGGCATCACCTAGCTCCCAACGCGCGCTGGCGCTCCTCTAGAAGCGGAACGAGACTCCGCCATAAAGCTCGACATCGGGCGTATTCCGGTTGAGGCCGAGGTTGGCGCCGGCATCGAGCTGCACGTCGCTGCTGGCAAGATAGGCGACTGCTCCGTCAGCGCTCACCTCGCGGGTGGTTCCGGTTGGATCCCAATCCCAGGCTCCCCAGATTTCGGCGGAGAGGCTGAGCCTGCGCGTTACCGCCCAGCCGATAGATGCAACCTGCGCCATTGCCGCGTGGTGGCCATGTCCGTCCGCATCCGCGACCCAGTCGACTTCGGGCGTGAGCGCCAGGGCGAGCGGCGACCCAGGGATCGAATAGCCGATGGGTAGGAGGAACCCCCCTTCCCACTTGCCGTTGCCGATCGAATGCTTTGCGGTCGGGATCTTCACGAAAGGCAGAGCATCCACTTCGACGGGCGCGTCTCGCAAGGTCAGCTGCTGCTTATAGAGAACATCGACATCGCCAAATCCCAGGGCGCTGTCCTGGACATGATCGACCCGGCTTGTCTGTCGCTGCCAGGGCGCGACATCGACCTCGATATTGGAACGGTCGGTAACCCCGTATTTGATCGTCGTTTCGCCGACAGCGAGCCAAGTGTCGCGTTCGCCAGATCCCTCGTCGAGCGCCCAGTCGGCAAGCCCCGTTTCGACCTGCCAATGGCCTTGGGGAACCGCGCAAGTCGAGGTCGCCTTGCCGGGCCGGTCTGCGCAGATCGGCTGGTCGGCCGCTGCGTAGGCGGTGCCGCTCGCCGCCTGCGCCAGCAATGCACAGATATAATATGCCCCCCGCATTCCACTTCATTGCGTCAGGGCGCCGTCCTCGTCGAGTGACAAGCGCGAAACTTTACGTGTCGGGGGTTCCATTCACACGCGCTCTTTACGCCCGGCTGGAAGGGCGTCGCGCTTTTCCCTAAAGGGCCCCCACAACCATCCATTCCCAGCAGATCGCATCTTGCGCCTTTTTTCCTCCATCGTCGCTGCGACCATCCTTTGCACGGCTCCGGCTGCAGCATCGCCGTTCCAGTCCGCGAGGACGCTCGCCGGCGCTCCATTCAGCAGCAACGGCCGAGTGACGATCGTCCATTATTGGGCGACCTGGTGCGCGCCCTGCAGGATCGAGATGCCGCTGCTCGATGCTTATTATCGAAAGCACAAAGGCCCCGGCCTCGCGATGCTTGCAGTGTCGATTGATCAGGGCGTCTCGACGCGAAAGCTCCAGGAGATAACGGGCAAGTTCGCCTTCGATGCCGCGCGCGTCGACGACGTCACCATGCCTCGGCGCGACATACCCAAGGCGCTTCCCGTCACGCGCGTTTACGACCGCTCCGGCAACCTCGTTTTCGCATCCAAAGGAGACGGACGGTCGATTGTCGACGTGGCGACGCTCGAGCGAGTCGTTACGCCACTCCTTGCCCATCCCTAGAGGTGAAACAGCAATCCCAGTGAGAACTTGGCCTTCGGCACCAGCTGGAAGCCGTTGACGCGCGTGTACAGCGGGAGCTCGACATAGCTGAAGCCGACAAGCCTGGTGCCGAGCTTGGCCGAAACGCCCGGGGCGAGGTTGACCTGCTCACCGCCGCTGTTCGGCCGATCCGAACTGGGCCCGGTGTCGTGCCACGTCTTTCTAAAGCTGAGCTGGAGCTGGGGAGTAATGTTTCGCCAGTGCGTGTAGTTGAGCGCGGCCGAGACCTGGGCGAAGCTGCCGGGCCTGAATCCGTCGCGGCGCGTCAGGGGCACGTCTCCGGTCGCCTGAAGGAAATAGCCCAGCTCGGGCGAAATCGCCCCCAGGTGATAAGCCCCGACTACCGCCTGCAGGGTCCCGGTTCCGGGCTGGAGTCCGCGATCGACCTCCTCGCCGGCTTCCGGCCCCGCTTTGAATTTCTGGTGGAACTCGCCGGTCGGAAGCACGAGACCGGCTTCGATCCCGGTTACGCTGCCCGGCCTCGAGAGCCCCTGCCACCGAGCCACGACGCGCAGGTCGCCAATGCCCTTGGTGTCCGAATGGCTCGGGATTGTGGTGTTCTCCGCGACCGTATTGTGCGGGCGCGTCAGAAACGGCAGTTGCACGTCGAGCCCCCAGTCGTTCGCGAACTGGTGGTCAAGCGTGAAAGTGACGCTGTGGTTATAGGTGTACCGCTCGATCTCCCGGTCCGTCGGCAGATCGATGGCCCCACGGTCGACGACGTGAGTTCCAGACCGAAGCTTCGTCTGCGGCACATAATCATAGCGAACCGTCAGCGTGGTTCCCGGCTCAGCCGCTAGCCCCTGGCTAAGCCAGTCCGCGGTCAAAGTGCAGCCGCAGCTCGCGCAAGCTTGCACCGCGCTCGAACAGCACACCGACACGAGCGCGATCGTACCGGGCAGCAGCGCCCCATGAAATCGTATCATCGACCTGGAAAATCCCGTTGCCCGCGCGAGCGGAAGTGTCACTCAATGTAACACGATTCACGGGATTGGTGGGGCTCTCAACGGGGGGCGTTCGCGGCGCGAATGCCGCTCGACGA
>JBJMVK010000031.1:0-9173 GCA_045810725.1 Sphingomonas sp.
ACTCCCGCCGCGATCCGCAGTCGTAGCCTTCTCGGCGGAGCAGGTTTACGCGCTGGCAGAGATGCTGCGCCGCTTCCGCGGAGGGGCGGCCGTCGTCATGGGCGCGCTGTCGCCGGCGACGCGCAACGCGCAGGTCGCGATGTTCCAGCGCGGCGAAGTCGACTATCTCGTCGCGACCGACGCCATCGGCATGGGCCTCAACATGGACGTGACCCATGTCGCCTTCGCAGGTGTGCAAAAGTTCGACGGCCGCCGCGACCGGCGGCTGACAATCGCCGCGATGGCGCAGATCGCCGGGCGCGCCGGGCGGCACCAGCGCGACGGCACGTTCGGAACGCTCGGCCTCTCCGAGGAGAGCGCCGGCCTCAGCGACGAAGAAATCATGGCGATCGAGGAGCATCGCTTTCGTCCGCTCGACTGGGTCTACTGGCGCAACGCCGAACTCGACTTCACCGATATCCGCACGCTGATCGCGAGCCTCGAAGAGAAGCCCGACGATCCACTGCTAAGACCAGCCCCCGAAGCCATTGACCTTTCAGTGCTGAAGCTCATCGCCGAAGACCCGGCCGTCGCTGCGAAAAAGGGCTCCCAAGCCCGACGGCTCTGGGCGGTCTGCGGCCTTCCGGACTTCCGCAAGGTCGGGCCCATGCACCACAGCCGGATGGTGCGGCGACTGTTCAGCTATGTGGGCGAGGGCGGCCATGTGCCGCACGAATGGTTTGCCGCCGAGGTGTCGCGCCTCGACAACATGAGCGGCGACATCGAGGCGCTCGCGGACCGCCTCGCGGGCATAAGAAGCTGGGCCTACATCGCCCACCGCTCGGACTGGCTGAAGGAGCCGCAGAAATGGGCTGAGCGCACTCGAGAAGTCGAGGCCAGGCTCTCGGACGCACTTCATGAGCGGCTGACCCAGCGGTTCGTCGATCGAAGGACCGCTGTCCTCGTCCGCGACATCGGCGCTCGCGGTTCGGATGCGCTCCCGGTGACCGTAGCCGCGGACGGGGAAGTGAGCGTTGGCCCCGAGCCCATCGGCCATCTCAGCGGCTTCGACTTCAGGGTCGATCCGTCCGCCAGGTTCGCCGACAAGCGCCTCCTCCTCGCCGCGGCGGAGCGACGCCTCGGGGACGAGCTTGAACGACGCGCCAACGCTCTCATAGAGGCGAATGACGACACGTTCGAGCTGCTCGTAGAGGAGGGCGGCGGCGTCGGGGTAGCGTGGACCGGCCATGTCCTCGCTCGCCTTGCTCCTGGCCGTTCGCTCCTCGAGCCCGCGCTCCGAACAGCCAGGGCGCTCGACCGACTGTCCGCGCCGACACGTGCGGCCCTCCGGGCACGGCTCGAAGCATGGCTCGACAGCCAGGTCAAAAAGCATCTCAAAGCACTTGAGGCATTGGCCGCGGCGGCGAGCGACGCTGGAAGCTCTCCAGGCGTCCGAGCGCTCGCAGCCATGCTGACCGATGCGGCCGGCGTGCTTCCACGAAAGGCTGCTCTTAGCGCAATCGCCCACCTGGAACAGGCCGATCGCCATGCGTTGCACAAGCTCAGGGTTCGTCTTGGCCCCCTCGACGTGTTCCTCCCGCCGCTCTTGAAACCTGTGGCGCAATTTTGGCGTGCGGCCCTGCTGGCGGTTCGCCAGGGGCAGGCTATGCCGATGCTCGCTCCTCCTGGCGCCGCGACACTGACGGCCGATGCTGACCCCCGCGGTGCGACCCTCGCCTACCGCCGCGCGGGCCGAACCTGGATTCGGATCGATCTCGCCGACCGGCTGGCAAGCCACGCGCGCAAAGTGCGTTCGGCTGGCGGCGAGGACCCGGTCGACATCGCTCTCGCGACTTCGATCGGCCTCGACGAGGAAACGATCGGGAGACTGATGAACGAAGTCGGCTTTGCGCGCGCGGGCGATGCCTGGCGCTGGCGCGGCCGGCGTGGTCCGCGCCCGGATCGGCGAGCGCCGGCGAGCCACGCATTTGCCGAGCTCGCCAAGCTGAAGAAAAAGTGAGGATCGACCGCTACCTGCATTGCATCCGGCTGGTGAGGAGTCGAACGCTCGCGCAGGGTCTCGTCGAGACCCGCCACGTTCGGATCGACGGCAGGCGCGTTGAGAAATCGAGCGAGGAGGTCCGCCGTGGGAGCGTCGTTGCCCTTCCCCTTCATGGCCGCATCCGCGTCCTGAGGGTCCTGGAGCTTCCGGACCGCCGCGGCCCGGCGTCGGAAGCGCGTCTTTGCTACGAAGAGCTGGGAATTGACGAGCCGAAGCCCGCGACATAGCGAAGCTTCAGCCAAGGAGCTCTTTTGAAATGACCTATGTCGTCACCGACGCCTGCATCAAATGCAAATATATGGACTGCGTCGAGGTCTGCCCCGTCGACTGCTTCTACGAGGGCGACGTGATGCTGGTCATCAACCCCAACGAGTGTATCGACTGCGGCGTGTGCGAGCCTGAATGCCCCGCCGAGGCAATCCTTCCGGACACCGAGAGCGGCCTCGAGAAGTGGCTGGAGCTGAACTCGAGCTTCTCATCCGAATGGCCGAACATCACACGCAAGAAGGACAGCCCCGCGGACGCCGACGAGCACAAGGGGGAAGAGGGAAAGTACGACAAATATTTCAGTCCGGATGCCGGCGCCGGCGACTAAGCTCCCCCGGCCGCTTCGTTGAGCGGACCTTTCCCCGCACGTCGGCCGTTGTCGCGCCGTTCAAAAAACTGGGGAAAGCCTATGCGCCAGCTGTGCGTGATCGCGTTCGGTTCCTTCTGCCTTGCATCAGCGGCATCCGCGCAGGACAACGCGACAGGAACGATGCCGAGCCCCGAACAAGTCGCGAGCGGCGACATGGTGACCGTCGCCGCGGGCGGGGCTTACCTTCCCGACTACGAGGGGTCGGACGATTATCGTCTCATTCCGGCCGCGGCCGTGCGCGGCCGGGTTCATGGTATCTCCTTTTCGACGCGTGGCAGCTATCTCTTCGTCGATGTCATCCCTCAGTCTGGCAAGATGAACTTCGACTTCGGCCCGGCCGCGGGCATTCGCTTCAACGGCAGGCGTCACATCGATGATGAGATTGTGAAGCTCCTGCCGGAGCGCAAACGAGCGATCGAAGTCGGCGGCTTCGCCGGGGCGAGTCTCCATGGCCTCACCAACCCCTACGACACGCTGGCGTTTAGGCTCGACGTGCTCCACGACATCGGCAACGCGCACAAGTCGACGACTTTCAGCCCGAACGTCGACTTCTCGACGCCCTTGTCGCGCTTCACCTACGCGAGCGCGTCGGTCGGAGCGGAGTTCGTGAGCAACAGGTTCGCCGATTATTACTACAGCATCAGCCCATCGGACTCGCTCGCCACCGGAGGCGCGCTTCCAGTGTTCAACCCGGATGGCGGGATGAAGAACTGGAAGGCGAGCCTGCTCCTGAATCAGTCGATCAGCGGTGACTTGCTTCACGGCTTATCGATCTTTGGCAGCGGCCAATATTCGCGGCTCGTCGGAGACTTCAAGCGCTCTCCCATCGTCTCCGAGCGAGGCAGCGCGAACCAGTGGCTTGCAGCCGTGGGAGTCGCTTACACCTGGTGATCGACACGCATGCGGCGCCGATGATGGCGCGATCGCATGCCGTTCATGACGCCGAGGTTGGTCCAGCCCACCGGCAGCAAGGCGATTGACCCGCCGTTGATGCCTGGCCCGCGAACCCCGGATCGCAGGTTCGAGGGTTCCGCCGCCGGAGATAGACCCCTGCCCGATTCCCAGCGGTATGCCGCCCGCTCCTTTAGAATCGGGGAGGTCGGACGGATCCGTCACCGTCGCGCGATCAGCTTCTCAACGATCAAGTTCGCGGCTTCGTCGGCGCTGAGCTCGGTAGTGTCGATATGCATCTCGGCATGTTCGGGAGGTTCGTATGGGCTATCGATACCCGTGAAGTTCTTGAGCTCGCCGGAGCGCGCCTTGGCATAGAGCCCCTTCACGTCGCGCTTCTCCGCTTCTGCGAGAGGCGTGTCCACGAAGATCTCGAAGAATTCTCCCTCGGGCACCATCCGGCGGACCATGTGCCGCTCGGCACGGAAAGGTGAGATGAACGCGGTCAAGACGATCAGGCCAGCGTCCGCCATCAGTCGCGCGACTTCGCCGACGCGCCGAATGTTTTCGATTCGGTCGGCTTCGGTGAATCCGAGGTCGCGATTGAGCCCGTGACGGATGTTGTCGCCGTCAAGCAGGAAGGTATGACGGCCGCGCGCGGCGAGTTTCTTCTCGACGAGGTTGGCGATGGTCGACTTGCCCGCGCCGGAAAGACCGGTGAACCAAAGTACGGCAGGCTTCTGCCCCTTGAGATGGGCATGGGTCTCGCGGCTGACGTCGAGGTGCTGGCGATGGATGTTGAGCGCGCGCCTCAAGGCGAAGTGAAGCATCCCGCACGCGACCGTGGCGTTCGTCAGCTTGTCGATGAGGATAAAGCCGCCAAGCGCCTTGTTGGAGCTCGACCCCTCGAGGGCATAAGGCTCGAAGACGATCTCCCGGTCCGTGGCGAGCTCCGCGACGCCGATGCTGTTCAGCACCAAAGTCTTGGTGGCGAGATGCTCGAGCGTATTGACGTTGATCTCGTACTTGGGCTCCTGGACCATCGCGGTGACCATCTGAGTCCCGAGCTTCAGCCAGTAGCCGCGCCCTGGCAGCAACTCATCATCGGCCATCCAGACAATGGTGGCTTCGAACTGGTCCGCCGCTTCGGGCGGATCGTCGGCAACGGCGATGACGTCGCCGCGCGAGCAGTCGATCTCGTCGGCGAAGGTCAGGGTGACCGACTGGCCGGCAACCGCCTCGTCGAGGTCGCCGTCGAGGGTCGTGAGCTTCTCGATCCGCGTGGTGCGCCCGGACGGCAGGACTCGGATCTCGTCGCCAGGCTTCGCGCGGCCTGAGGCCACTTGGCCGGAAAAGCCGCGGAAGTGCTGGTTGGGGCGGTTCACCCACTGCACCGGCATCCGAAATGGCTTGTCCGCGTCGGTGGAGACGTCGAGGGGCACGCTGTCGAGATGTTCAAGAAGGGTCGGACCCTCGTACCACGCCGTGGCCCCGCTCCGGCTCATGATGTTGTCACCGTTGAGACCGGAGACAGGAATGGCCGTCCAGTCCACGATCCCGATCTGCTCGGCAAACGCGCGATAATCGGCAAGAATCGCCTCGAACGCTTCGCGGTCGTAGTCGACCAGGTCCATCTTGTTGACCGCCACGACGAAGCGGCGGATGCCAACGAGCTGGGCAAGATAGGAGTGGCGGCGAGTCTGGGTGAGGATGCCTTTGCGGGCATCGACCAGCAACACGGCAAGGTCGGCGGTAGAGGCGCCGGTTACCATGTTGCGCGTATATTGCTCGTGGCCCGGCGTGTCCGCGACGATGAACTTGCGCTTGGCGCTCGTGAAAAAGCGATAGGCGACGTCGATCGTGATGCCCTGCTCGCGCTCGGCCGACAGGCCGTCGACCAGCAAGGCGAAGTCGATCTTCGCTCCCTGCGTCCCGTGGCGCTTGCTGTCGCTCTCCAGCGCCTCGAGCTGGTCGTCGAAGATCTGCTTGGACTCGTAGAGCAGCCGGCCAATGAGGGTCGACTTGCCGTCATCGACGGAGCCGCACGTGATGAACCTGAGGAGCTCCTTCTGCTCCTGCTCTGCGAGCCACGCGCGCACGTCACGACGGATGAGGTCCTGGTCGGATTCGAGAGGGCGGCTCATTTAGAAATAGCCTTCTTGCTTCTTCTTTTCCATCGACGCGCCGCCAGCGTCGCGGTCGATGGCGCGCCCCTGGCGCTCGCTCGTCTTGGTGAGAAGCATCTCGGCGACGATGTCCTCGACCGTCTCCGCCTCGCTCTCGACCGCGCCCGAGAGCGGGTAGCAGCCGAGCGTTCGGAAGCGCACCTTGCGCATTACGGGCTTGTCGCCGTTGAGCGGGAAGCGGTCGTCATCGACCATCAGGAGAAGGCCATCGCGTTCGACTGTCGGTCGCTCGGCCGCGAAATAGAGCGGCACGATCTCGATCCCCTCGCGCATGATATATTGCCAGACGTCGAGTTCGGTCCAGTTGGACAAGGGGAAGACGCGCATGCTCTCGCCCCTGTTCTTCTTGACGTTGTAGAGGGACCAAAGCTCGGGCCGCTGCCGCTTTGGGTCCCAGCGGTGATTGCGGTCGCGGAAGCTGAACACGCGCTCCTTGGCGCGGCTCTTCTCTTCGTCGCGCCTTGCTCCACCGAAGGCCGCGTCGAAGCCGAACTTGTCGAGCGCCTGCTTCAGTCCCTCCGTTTTCCACATGTCGGTGTGGAGCGGCCCGTGGTCAAACGGGTTTATCCCCTGCCGCTCGGCCTCCGCATTCCTGTAGACGATGAGGTCGGTACCGGCCTCCGCCCCAACCTTGTCTCGGAGCCTGTACATATCCCGGAACTTCCATGTTGTATCGACATGGAGCAGCGGGAACGGAAGCGGGCTCGGATAGAATGCCTTTCGAGCAAGGTGCAGCATCACCGCCGAATCCTTGCCGATCGAATAGAGCATCACAGGCCGGTCGGCCTCCGCGACGGTCTCGCGAAGGATATGGATGCTTTCGGCCTCGAGCCGATCGAGATGCGTGAGTACGCGCACGCTGAGATAGTCCCCGCTTCAGGTCTTCGGCGCGCGCCTTAGCACGCGCGCCGCGCCCGTCGAATGGTCAGGCGTTCTCTTTGACCTTGGCCTTGCCCTTGGGCTTCGGAGCTTCCTTCTCCGCTTTGCCGTCGATGGCTTCGACAAGCGGCTGCAGCCCTGCGCCATATTTCTTCCAGCGCTGAACCGAGGTCTTGTAGATCGGCTTGCGAACCTGGGCCACGCTGGCGGTCTTCACCGGGCGGTCGGACTTGTGGAAATCGACGCACTTGTCGTCCCAAGGCAGGCCCAGGAATTCGATCAGCCGCTTCGCTTCCTTCTCGGTATCCGCAACCACGTCTTCGTAGACGACCGTGGTCAGGAAGCCCTCGGGAAGAACTTTCTCCCAATGCTCCATGAGCTCGCGATACTTGCCGTAGTAGCGACCGAGCTCGGCAAGGTCGTAGCTATGCGGCATGTCGTCCTTGAACAGCTTGGTGAAGCCGCTGAGGCAGGTGTCGACGGGATCGCGACGCGTGTGGATCACCTTCGCCTTGGGGAACATCAGGTTGATGAGGCCAAGGAAGAAGTAGTTGGTCAAAAGCTTGTCGGTGATCCGCCGCGAATCGCCCGCGCCCTGGGCAAGCGCCTGCTGATAGTTCTTCGCGACGATGTCGATCTGCGCCGGCGTGATCTTGCCCATCATCTCCGGATATTTCGGGAGCGATGGGAAGCGGTCGCGCAGCTGGCCAAGAGCGCGCGCGAGATATTTGACTTCGCCCGCGCCGTAGACATCCGGATGGCTCGACAGGATCTGTTCGACGAGCGTCGAGCCCGAACGCGGCATTCCGACGATGAACACCGGCCGCTCCTCATCGAGCCCCTCGAACTTTCGGTTCTCGAAGACTTCCTTCGGAAAGGCCTCGCGGATCGAGTCGAAGAAGCCGTGCGTGTCCGATTCCTTATATTCGAGCTGCGCGCGCTTCATCCTGCCGCCCGTGACGTAGTGGTCGAGCGCCTTCTCGTGCTGTCCGCGATCGTCGAGAGCCTTCGCATAAGCGAAGTGCAGAGCGAGGAACTGGTCGGCCTCGGGATTCTTCACCGATTCGAAGATCGCATCCATGCGATTGAACAACTCTTCGCCGACGCCTTCGGAGAAATCTACGAGGTCGTTCAGGTTGGCGTATGCCCCATACATCGAATCGTTGAGCTTCAGCGCCTTGAGGATGTACTCGCGCGCCTCGTCGAGACGGCCAACCGACTTCAAGGCGACACCGTAGAAATTGAGTGCCTCGGGGCTCTCGGGCGCTTTCTTGAGCGCCCGATCGAGAACTTCGATGGCTTCGTCGTAACGATCGGTCTCGTGAAGCACCTGTCCAAGGAGCGTGAGCGCTTCGGGATTCTCGGCTTCCTCGTTCAGAGCGAGCCGAGCGGCCTGCTCGGCAGCCTGGAGGTTGTTCCGCTTCAGCTGGATCTTGGCGGTGAGCAGCAATGTCTGCACGTTCTTCGGTGCGAATTTCAGCGCTTCACCAAGGATGCGCAGCGCCTCGACCTCGTTCTTCTGCCCGAACAGCAGCGTCGCGAGATTATTATGCGCTTCGACATAGCGGTTGTTCTGCTGGATCGCCTTGCGAAGCGCGTGCTCGGCTTCTTCGAACTTGCGGTCCTGCTGCAGCAGCGTTCCAAGGTTGTTGTAGACTTCCGGGTATACGACCCGCTGGGTCAGCGCTTCCTGATAGGCGTGAAGCGCGCCGTCGATGTCTCCGGTCATGCGCGAGGCATTGCCGAGGTTGTTCAACGCTTCGGGCATGTTCGGATTGGCGTCGAGCGCGCGGCGGTAGGATTCAACCGCCTTTGCGAACTGCTTCCTCTCGTACTGGATGATCCCGAGGTTGTTCAGCGCCTGGGCGTTGTTGGGGTCGAGCTTGATCGCGGCCTCGAGCGCCTCCGCGGCCTCTTCGAGCCTGCCGTTCTGGCGAAGGATCTCGCCGAGGTTCGCGTGATAGCTTGGGGCCTGGGCGTTGATCTTGATAGCCCGCTTCAGCTCGGCGACGGCTTCCTTTGGATTTCCGAGCGCCGCGAGCGAGACACCGAGGATATTGTGCGCGTCGGCATTGCCAGGCCTCGCACCGATAATCTGTCGGCACACCCGCTCGGCCTGGGCATACTGGCGGCGCGAATAGAGCTGGCCGGCCATTTCGATGGCCTTGGCGGGAGAGACGTTGACTCGGCCGTGCTGGGCCTTTGCGATCGCCTCTTCGACCGTGCTTGGACGACGCGCCTGCTGCTGCGGATTGCTCCCTGCGCCCTGCGGTGCGTTGGGACGGTTTGCGCCGGCGGCCGGCGCAGCCTTCTTGGTTGCGGCCTTGGGCGCGCTCGTGGTCTTGCTGTTGGTCATGGCAATTCTTTTACCCGTAAGTTCCGGTAATTGAAGGGCTTAAGCCCCAAAAAAATCCGTCGATCCAGAAATGGAAAGAAGAGGGAATCGCTTCCCTCTTCTCCCTTAGTTGAACTTGGCCGCTTCGTGGAGGGGTGGGGCCTTTCAGCCCCACCCAACCATGTTGCTTACTGTCCGCGCTCT
>JBJMVK010000032.1:0-19905 GCA_045810725.1 Sphingomonas sp.
CAGCCAGTGGTTGAAGGCGGCGTCGGCGAGCTCGGGTCGTAGCGAATTGGTCGCGCTCAAGACCTTGCCGGTCTCGGGGTCATATTCCTCTGGAAGCACACCGAAGCGCTTCTGAACCTTTGCCCAGCTTCGAGTATAAGCGGCACCTTCCCTCCTTGCACCGCCTTGGGCGAGAAGCCCCCCATAGAAGGAGGCGAGTTCGTCCTGGTGCCAGTTGATTGTCCCGCCGGTCCTGAAATCCACGTCGACGAACCAGAGCCGGTCACCCGTCATCCGAGGCTGGTGTTTCATGATTGCGGAGGTGGTGGCGCGGTACATCTTCAGGCATTCGCGGTCGCCCAGGAGGTCCCAGCCGTCCCAAAGATATTCATAATAGCTGTCGCAGGGCGGGCCGATCGTCGCTCGGCGGCTCTTCCACTCGCCGGTCATGCAATCGATGCTGTCGGCAAGAAGGCCGAGCTTGGATCGGCGCTCGAACATCGACACGAGTGCACGCTTGGCCGCTGCACGGTAGCGCTCGTCGCCGGTGACGCGGCTTAGAAACCCGAACTCTGCAATGAAGGTACCGGTCTCGGCGGGGTTGGTCACCTGCCCGCGGACGTCCTTCGTCTTGAGGTTGATGAAGCGGTGGGGAATCCCGAGCGGTGATGCGTTGAAGCTCGGAAGCAGGCGGTCGGCGCAGTCTCGCGCCTTCGCCAGAAGAGCCGGATCGCCGCTCGCATACCATGCCGACAGCAAGCCGCCGACTAGGCGGATCGATGTCTCGAACACGGACACTTCCCCATCGACGTCGAAATCGAGGTTCTGTGTCAGCCACTTCACGCCGTCGCGGAATTCCTCGTCGAGGCCCATCACCCACAATGTGTCGAGGGCTTCGATGATGGTGAGGCCGACATGATGGTTCTTGAGGGGAAAGCTTTCGAAGCCGCCGCTGATCGGCCTGATCTGGTCCTTCCCCCAGGCATGCTCGCGATATTGATGCCACGCCCAGCGCATCTCCCGACGAACGTCTTCACCGAGCGCGAGCCAGTCGGCGCCCGTCCGCCCCGCGGCGAATGCCGCCGGTGCAAGGAGAGCCGAGGAGCTGCCGGCAAGCATTGCCCGGCGAGTGAGGTGAGTACGCAGCGGCATTCTCTAGCCGAGGCTAGCGATGCGAGTTCCTGCGCGCTACTGCCGTCAGCCCGCCCGGGCGCTCGGTCGGCCATTTGATCATCGAGTTACATGACCGACCTCCATTCGATCCTCAAACAGACGTTCGGCTTCGATCACTTCCGCGGCGTCCAGGAGGAGGTAATCGGGCGCGTCTTGTCCGGACATGGGACGCTCGCCGTCATGCCGACTGGCGCGGGCAAGTCGCTTTGCTACCAGCTTCCAGCGCTTGTGCGGCGCGGGACCGCGCTCATAGTCTCACCGCTCATAGCCCTGATGCACGATCAGATCCGGAGCGCGCGAGCGATCGGCATCCGGGCGGCGTCGCTGACCTCGGCCGACGGCGATCGCGAGCAAACGATCGAACGTTTCAGGAGTGGCGAGCTCGAACTCCTCTATGTTGCACCGGAACGTGCCACGCTCGAGGGATTTCGACGGATGGCAAAGACCGTCGAGCTCGCGCTCATCGCGATCGACGAGGCGCATTGCGTCAGCGAATGGGGACACGATTTCCGGCCCGACTACCGCAAGTTGAAGACTCTGCTCGACGACCATTTGGAGGTGCCGCGGCTCGCACTCACAGCAACCGCGGATGGGCGCACGCGCGCCGACATCCTCGCTCAACTCGGTATCCCTGAAGAGGGGTTGATCGTCGCCGGCTTCGATCGACCGAACATCCGGTACCACGTCCGACACCGCGAACAGTCGGGCAAGCAGTTGCGCGACCTTCTGAGCGACAGGCCCGGGCCGGCAATCATCTATGCACCAAGCCGCGACAAGACCGAGAAGATCGCCGAGCAGGTCGCTCGCGATGGCCGCGCGGCCTTGCCTTACCATGCCGGCCTCGAGCCCAAGGTGCGCACCCGCAATCAGGCAGCGTTCGTCGCTTCCGAAGAAATGGTGATCGCCGCGACGGTCGCGTTCGGAATGGGCATAGACAAGCCCGATGTTCGGCTGGTCGCACACGCCGCGATCCCGAAGAGCATCGAGGCTTATTACCAGGAGACGGGGCGCGCCGGACGAGATGGAGAGCCCGCCGAGGCGTGGCTCTTCTGGGCGGCGCAGGATTTCGCGAGGGCGCGGCAGCGGATCGAGGAAGAAGTCGAACCCGGGAGGAGGGCTTCCGAACGCGAACGGCTGAACGCCCTCGCGGCGTTCGTCGAAACAGCGCTGTGCCGCCGAGCGATCCTCCTTAGACACTTCGGCGAGGATCCGCCCGAGCGCTGCGGCAATTGTGACAATTGCCTCGATCCGCCGGCGACCGTCGACGTGACGGCGGTCGCACGCAAGCTGCTCTCCGCCGCATTCCGGACCGAGATGCGCTTCGGCGTCGGCCACCTGACGGACGTGCTCGCCGGCAGGGACACCGCGAAGGTGCGAGGCTTCGGCCACCACCAGCTTTCGGTATTCGGGATCGCATCCGGCGAGGAACTTGCGCTCCTCCCGGCCGTCTCGCGGGCGCTGATCGCCCGGGATGCTTTGCGCGCCGATCATTTTGGCGGGCTCTCGTTCGGACCCGGTGCGCGGCCGATACTTAAGGCGGAAGAACAAGTCGTCATCTCCCTTCCGCCGGCGCGCAGGCGGGACCGGGGACGGGAAAGCGGACCATCGGATCCTTTGTTCGATACCTTGCGCGAGGCGCGTCGCGCGCTCGCTGCCGAAGCGGGCGTTCCGGCCTTCCTGGTCTTCCATGATTCCACCTTGCGGGAGATCGCCGCCAAACGGCCGAGAAGCCTTGCCGAGCTTGCCAGAGTGAACGGCGTTGGCCGAACCAAATTGGAACGCTATGGGGACGCGATGATTGCCGCGGTCGCCTCGGCCGGCTGAGCTGTTCAGCCCCGGTCAAGCGCTCAGGCTGCAGACTTAAGTAATTGAAATCTCGGGGAGAACAATGATCCGTAACCTTCTGCTTGCGTCCGCTGCAGTCGCAATGGGCAGCATCGCCCAACCGTCCCTCGCCGCCGCGGCAAAGCCGAGCGCGGCCGCTTCGGCGACGCTCGCCGTATCAAACCCGTTCGCCAGGCCGAGCACGCTTCCCTTCCAGACTCCTGATTTCTCGAAGATCAAGGACAGTGACTATTTGCCAGCCATCCTCGCTGGCATGGCGCAGCAAAAGCGCGAGGTGGTCGCGATCGCTAACAACCCCGCAGCGCCGACCTTCGCGAATACCGTGGTCGCGATGGAACGCTCGGGTCTGCTGCTCGAGCGCGCCAGCCTCGCGTTCAACGCCGTGAATGGCGCGAACACCAACGACACGCTTCAGGCGGTCGATACCAAGACGGCCCCATTGTACGCGGCGCACAGCGACTTCATCTATCTCAACCAGAAGCTCTTCCGGCGCTTCAAGACCCTCCGCGACAACCAGGCGAGCCTTAACCTCAACCCCGAGCAGGCGAAGCTTCTCGACGTCTATTACAAGCAGTTCGTCCACGCCGGCGCCCAGCTTGCCCCGGACAAGCAGGCCGAGCTGAAGACGATCAACAAGAGGCTGAGCACGCTCCAGACCCAGTTCACGCAGAAGCTGCTCGCCGCCTCGAAATCGAGCGCGCTCCATGTCACCGACCGGGCTGCGCTTGCGGGCCTTAGCAACGATCAGATCAACGCCGCGGCCGAAGCGGCGAAGGCGCGCAATCTCGACGGCTATGTCGTGTCCCTTCAGAACACGACGCAACAGCCGTTGCTGGATGCGCTGACGAACCACGAGACCAGGCAGGCGCTGATGAATGCCAGCCTCACGCGGGCCGAGCACGGCGATGCCAACGACACGCGCACCATTATCCAGGAGCTCGCGAAGCTGCGCGCTCAGAAGGCGGCACTGTTCGGCGCCCCCAATTGGGCCGATTATGCCCTCTACGACCAGATGGCCAAAGATCGTGCCACGGCGATCGGCTTCCTGGACCGGCTGGCGCCCGCGGTCGCTGACAAGGAGCAGCATGAATGGTCCGACATCGTCGCCTTGGCGAGGTCGCAGGGTGCGAGCTTCCAGCCGACCGCGGCCGACTGGAACTTCTACGCCGAGCAGATCCGAAAGCAGCGCTACGCCATCGATAGCGACCAGCTGAAGCAATATTTCGAGTTGAACAAAGTGCTCGAGGACGGCGTCTTTTACGCCGCCAACCAGCTCTATGGCCTGACCTTCAAGGAGCGAAAGGACATTCCGACCTGGAGTCCGGACATGCGCGTGTTCCAGGTCTATGATGCGGACGGGAAAGAGCTGGCGATCTTCATGATTGACCCGTGGAAGCGGGACAACAAGAACGGTGGCGCCTGGATGTCGAACCTCGTCAACCAGTCGTACCTGCGCGGAACCAAGCCCGTCGTCTTCAACGTCCAGAACTTCACCAAGCCCGCGCCAGGGCAGCCGATGCTCATCAGCTGGGACGATGTGACCACCTTGTTCCACGAGTTCGGTCACGCGCTGCACGGCATGTTTGCCTCGCAGACTTACCCGGCCTTATCGGGGACCAACGTGGCCCGGGACTTCGTGGAGTTCCCCTCGCAGTTCAACGAGAACTGGGCGCTCGATCCGAAGGTCCTTCCGCATTATGCGGTTCACTACAGGACCGGCCAGCCGATTCCTCAGGACCTGGTGCAGAAGATCCTCGCCGCAAGGACGTTCAACCAGGGCTACGAAGTTGGCGAAGTTCTCGAGGCCGCGCGGCTCGACCTCGACTGGCATTCTTTGCCGGCCGATGCGCCGCTCCAGGATGTCGACAAGTTCGAGGCTGATGCGCTCGCAAAGAGCGGCTATGACGTGAAGGATGTGCCGCCGCGCTATCGGACTAACTATTTCCTGCACATCTGGAGCAACGGCTATTCGGCAGGCTATTACGCCTATCCCTGGACCAAGATGCTCGCGCAGGATTCGTTTGCTTGGTTCCAGCAGCACGGCGGCCTCACTCGAGCGAACGGGCAGCGATTCCGCGACATGGTCCTGTCGCGCGGGAACACCCTCGACTATGCCGAGATGTACCGCGCATGGACGGGCCACGATCCGCAGATCCAGCCGTATCTCGACTTTTATGGTCTCGGCAGCGGGGTTTCGACAGCGGCTACCGCTGCGCCCCCACCGCCCCCTCCGCCCCAAGCTCCAGTCACTCCTGCGACGTCGCCGAGACCGGGCGAAAGGGGACGCTAAACAATGATACGCCAGCTCGACGACCGGACCTTGGTAAGTGGACAGATCGCCGTCCACGAGGTCGCCGAGCTGGCGAAGCGGGGCGTGACCGTCCTCGTGAATAACCGCCCAGACGGCGAGGAGCCGGGGCAGCCGCTCGCATCGGACATCGAGGAAGCGGCCGCGCTGGCCGGAATCTCCTACCGTTTCGTGCCGATCCTTCGCGGGATTGGCCCGGCCGATGTCGAGGAAATGCAAAAAGCGTGGCGCGAGGCCGAGGGCGGCAAGATGCTCGCCTTCTGTCGCTCGGGGAATCGCTCGGCTTTCGCCTGCGCGCTTGCTCATCGCGACGAGGGAGCGTCACCACGGGAGGTCGAGCAACGGTTGACCGACGCGGGCTTCGACCCAGGTCCGATCGCCCACCTGCTCTAGTTTTTTTCGGCGAGCAGTCGCTGGGCCCGTCCGAGTTCCTCGTCGAGGACCATCAGGCGCACGGGCATGAACAGCCCGCCGTAAAAATGGCTGACCTCGGTATCGAACAGGATCGACTCGACCCCTTCGCTCTCGAGGTACAGGCGCGCAAGGTCGGCTTCGACGCGGCTGTTGAAGCGAGCAGCCTCGACGAGATCGGTCACCAGGGCACGACCTTGCCGGCTGCGATTTCCTCGGGACGCGGCGCGCGCCCGAGCATCTCGTTACGATGCGGAAAGCGGCCGAAGCGCTCGATGACGTCGCGGTGCTTCCTTGCAAAGTCGACCTGCTCGCTGTCACCGATCTTCGTGAAGAGCAGTAAAGCTCGGTTCTGATCGTCGATGTTCTCGCTGTGCAGGAACGGCATGTAAACGAACTTGCGCTCGACCTTTCGCAACTCTTCATCGAAGCCGTTCGCGATCGCTTCCTTGGCAACGGCAAGGGCAAGGGGGTCGGTTGCGAACTGCTCGGCATTCCCGCGAAACATGTTGCGGGGGAATTGGTCGAACAGGATGATTGCGGCGAGCGCGGTCAGCGGGTCGGCTTCGAAATCATCAACCGGAAGCTGACGCTTCTCGGTCCAAAGCTTGATGAAGTGCCGCCGGATCCGGTTGTCGAGCTCAGCTCCACCGTTCCACCATTTGCCGGGATCAAGACCGAACCAGAATTCGAGGACGTCGGCGCGCCAGTCCAAGCTCAGGCCGCCGTGCCGCCAACGGTCAGTCCATCGATCAACAGCGTCGGCTGCCCTACGCCGGCGGGCACGGATTGCCCGCCCTTGCCGCAGACGCCCACGCCTTCGTCGAGCTCGAGATCATTGCCGATCCCCTTGACGCGTGTCAGCACCGTCGGCCCATCGCCGATCAGCGTCGCCCCCTTGACCGGCTCGGCGATCCTGCCGTCGCGGATGCGATAGGCCTCGGTGCAGGAGAAGACGAACTTGCCGCTGGTGATGTCCACTTGCCCGCCGCCGAAGCTCTTGGCGTAAATCCCGTTCTTCACCCGCTCGACCAGCTCGCCCGGATCGTCCTCGCCGGCGAGCATGAACGTGTTCGTCATACGGGGCATCGGCGCATGGCCGAAGCTCTCCCGGCGGCCGTTTCCAGTCGGCTCCATGCCCATCAGCCGAGCATTCAGCCGGTCTTGAAGATATCCTTTGAGGATTCCGTCCTCGATCAGGCAGGTGCGGCCCGTCGGCGTGCCCTCGTCGTCGATCGTTAGCGAGCCGCGCCGCTGCTCGATAGCGCCGTCGTCGACGACAGTGACCCCCCGCGCAGCAACGCGGTCGCCGATGCGGCCCGAAAAAGCCGACGTTCCCTTGCGGTTGAAGTCGCCTTCGAGACCATGGCCGATCGCCTCGTGAAGCAGGACGCCGGGCCAGCCTGGCCCGAGCACAACCGCCATCTCGCCGGCCGGAGCGGCGACCGATTCAAGGTTCGTCAGCGCCTGCGCAAGCGCGATATCGATAGCGCGACTCCACTCGGCTTTCTCGAAGAGGCGACCATAAAGATAGCGACCGCCGAGCCCGTGGTGGCCGCTCTCGCGCCGCCCTTCCTGCTCGGCGACGATCTGGACTCCGAGGCGAACAAGCGGGCGAACGTCGGAAGCGACGAAACCGTCGGCGCGAACGATGTCGATCACGCTCCAACTCGCCGATAGGGTGACGCTGACCTGTGCCACGCGCGGGTCGCGCGCGCGCGCCGCGGCATCGATCTCCTGACAGAGGCTGACTTTGCTAGCGAACGGAACGAGGCTCAACGGATCTTCTGTTCCGTACATTGACTGGTTGGTGCGCTGCGGCGCCGGTGCAGGCGCCCCATTGCGAGGGTCGAGCAGCTTCAGCGTAGCCGCTGCGCGCTCGATCGCCGCTTCGCTGATCTCGTTGGCGTGGGCGAAGGCTGTCGTCTCGCCGCTGACGCCCCTCAGGCCAAAGCCCGACGAGCTGTGATAGTCGGCCGTCTTCAACCGTCCGTCGTCGAAGCCGAAGGCCTCGCTCGCCGCATATTGAAGATAGAGCTCGCCGTCGTCGTGTCCGGAAAGATGTTTGTGCGTGAGCTGCCGCGCCGTTTCGGGATCAAGATTGCGGTACAGGAAGTGGCGGGGGTCCTGGAAGCTCATGCCGCCTGGATGTCCGCGGGCCCGCCCTCGAGGATAAAGCGACGATCGCAATAGCCGCACTCGACGAAGCCGGTATCCGGCTCGATCCTCAAGTAGACCCGTGGGTGACCGAGTGCTGGCGAGACTTCGCCCGAGCCGTCGCAGGCAACCTGGACCGTCTTCACGCGGATCACTTCCGGCGGGGGGATTTTCGAGGCCATGAGCGGCAATTAGGACCGCTGACCGCCGCTCACAAGGTCACTGATAGTTGGCGGTGACCTGGAACGTCGCGGAATAGACCCCGTCGGGCTGGTTCGCTCCGATGTTGAGAATGCCACCCACATTGACGAAGAACGTGCGGGTCACGGGGTCGATCGTTCGGATCGGATTGCCGTTATTGTCGATCGTCAGGGCAAGAACGTCGATCGTGTCCCCGTTGCTGTTGCTCAGCTGGGCAGGCGGAATCACGACCACCACCACCTGTTGCCCGCCGGTGCCCGCGCCGCCGAACAAGGCGCGATGGCCGGCCGACGTCGTGACCCCCGAAACACCCCCGGCAAAGCTTCTTGCACCGTTGTTGGCATTCAGCGCCACCGTGCCGGAAGTCCCCGACTTGATGACAGTGCCAAAGTCGAGGTCGTCGACCTTGGTCAGCTGAAGAGGAAGCAGCAGGAGCACCGTGCCGCTTGCGGTCGCCGACGGCGCCGCTGCAGCCGCAGTACTGGCGAGAGCCGCCGTGGCAACCGCCGCGGCGATGACATGCTTGCGATACCCCACTTGGCGAGCTCCTGCGTGTAACTTCGAGGAGCAAGTATCGCCGAGCCGGTCTCACCACGCATTCAACATCCAAGGTTGGTTCAAAATTTACCCTGATGCGCAACGGATTGCGCCCGTCATATTCACGGATATTGGACGGTGATGCTGAAGGTCCCAGTGTAGGTTCCGGCGGTCTGGTTCGCATTGACGCTGAGCGTCGCTCCGACCTGGAAATCGAAGATTGATCCGGGCGGGATCTTGCGGTTGGCAGGGCCATCCAGCGTCCAGTTCGAAACGGACATCGTTTCGGTCCCTCCAACACGAGTGACAGTCGTTGGGTTCTGGGGAAGACGGATGTGAACGACCGAGTTTTTCGACCCCGTTCCGGTGAAGAGCGCGGGATGAGCGGCGGTGCCGGCCTTGGTGACCCCGCCGGTCGTCGCCAGCGATCCACTGACGGGATCCACGAGCGCAGTGCCTGCGCCGCTTACGACAAGGGTGCCGAAGTCGAGGTCGCCCTGCTTCAGCACGCTCAAGGGACTTAGCAATGCCACCTGGCCTGCCGTGCTCTGCGTGGGCGCGGCCCAGACCTCAGCCGGAAAGGCGAGCGAGGCGAGTGCAGCTACGAGACTTAGACGGAAGAGCGCTGGCGACATGGCCGCGGTCAATATGTGGTTAAACTGAAAATCACTCTAGCGGTTAGGGTTAAGCGCACATTTACCTTCAATGCTTGTCGGCAATTGGCCTCGATCCTATGCCGCTTCAGCCATGGACACGCCGGCCATCCACATCGAATCGCTTTCGAAGACATATCAGGGGGGCAAGCGCGCACTGGACGACGTCAGCTTCGAAGTGCCGCGCGGCCAGATTTTTGGCCTGCTGGGCCCCAATGGGGCGGGCAAGTCGACGCTCATAAATATTCTCGCGGGGCTCGTCACGAAGACCAGCGGCAAGGTATCCATCTGGGGCTTCGACATCGACGAGCACCCACGCAATTCGAAGCGCTCGATCGGCGTCGTTCCACAGGAGATCATTTTCGATCCGTTCTTCACGCCGCGCGAAACACTCGAGATCCAGGCCGGGCTTTACGGTGTTCCGGCCTCCGACCGGAAAAGCGACGAACTGCTCGCCGCGATGCACCTCACCGACAAGGCCAATGCCTATTCACGAACGCTGTCTGGCGGCATGAAGCGAAGGCTTCTCGTCGCCAAGGCGATGGTCCATTCGCCGCCCATCCTCGTGCTCGACGAGCCTACTGCCGGCGTCGATGTCGAACTTCGGCGACAATTGTGGGACTATGTCAGAAAGCTCCACGCCCAGGGCGTCACAATCGTGCTCACGACGCATTATCTCGAGGAAGCCGAGGAGCTGTGCGACCGAATCGCGATCATCCACCACGGCCGGGTCATCGCCGATGAACCCACTCGCGAGCTCGTCTCGAAAGCCCAGGAAAAAGCGGTGGTCGTCACCTTCGACCGCGACATTTCGAACGTGCCTACAAACAGCTGCTTCGAGAACATCGCGCTGATCGACGAGCGAACGCTCGAGATCAAATATCGTAAGGACAAGGTCAACGCGGGCCAGGTGCTGAGCCTGCTTACGGCGGACGGCCATGGGATCATCGACGTCTCGACCCGCGATCCCGACCTGGAGGACGTCTTCCTGAGCCTGACCTCGGAGCCGCTGGAAGCCGCGTGAGCATCAAGCCAGACGTCCTGATCGTTGGCTCGGGCGCTGCCGGCCTGACTGCGGCGCTGAACCTCGCCGAGACCCTCAAGGTCGCCGTTATCGCAAAGGGCGCGCTGGGTGACACTGCGAGCGCGCGGGCGCAGGGCGGCATTGCAGCGGTGCTCGAGGAGGGCGACAGCTTCGACGCGCACATCAACGACACGATGATCGCAGGGGCGGGCCTCAACGACCGCAACGTCGTCGAGCATGTGGTGGAGCATGCGCCAGCGGCAATCGCACGGCTGATGGACCTGGGAGTCCCGTTCGCAAGCGAGAACGGCGCTCTCCATCTCACGCGTGAAGGCGGGCACAGCCATCGTCGGATCGTCCATGTCGCCGACGCGACCGGCTATGCCGTCAGCCAGGCGCTCGAAGCCGCGGCGGCGAAGCACCCGAATATCCTGCTGGTCCCTCACATGGTCGCGATCGACCTGGTGACGGGGCGCCACGCGACGCATTTTTCAACGAGCGGCGCGGTCCACGGGCTTTATGCCTACAACCGGCAGAAGAAGCGGGTCGAGACGCTGACGGCAAAGGCGACGATCCTCGCGAGCGGAGGCGCCGGCCGCACCTATCTCTACTCGACGGCGCCACGCGGAGCGACCGGCGACGGCATCGCGATGGCATGGCGGGCTGGATGCAGGATCTCCGACATGGAGTTCATGCAGTTCCATCCGACCTGCCTCTACCATCTCGAGGTCAAGAATTTCCTCATCACGGAAGCAGTGCGCGGCGAAGGAGGGATATTAAAACACCCCGTGACCGGCCACCGCTTTATGCCTGATTATGACGAGCGGGGCGAGCTCGCGCCGCGCGACATCGTCGCCCGTGCCATCGACCATGAGATCAAACGCGACGGGCTCGACTATGTCTTTCTCGACATCTCGCACCGGGCGCCAGAGTTCGTCCAACAGCATTTCCCCAACATTTACGAGAAGCTCATCGGCCTCGGCATCGACATCACGAAGGCGGCGATTCCGGTCGTTCCCGCCCAGCATTACACCTGCGGCGGCGTGGTCGTGGACCTCGACGGTCGAACCGACGCGCCGGGGCTTTATGCCGCGGGCGAGGTGACGCAGTCGGGACTTCACGGGGCGAACCGGCTCGCCTCCAACAGCCTCCTCGAATGCCTCGTGTTCGGCGAAGCCGCGGCCAAGCATATCACTGCCAACTGGCAGTTGCTGCCGAGCGTGCCGCCGATCCGCGCCTGGGACGAAAGCCGCGTTACCGACAGCGACGAGGAAGTCGTGATCACCCAGACCTGGGGGGAAATCCGGCGTTTCATGTGGAATTACGTGGGCATCGTGCGCACCACCAAGCGCCTCGAGCGCGCAAAGCACCGGATCGACATGCTCCGCCAGGAAGTGAAGGATTATTACGCCCACTTCCGGGTCACCCCGGATCTCATCGAGCTTCGCAACCTCGTAGAAGTCGCGGACCTCATCATCCGCAGCGCGCTCAGTCGCCAGGAAAGCCGCGGGCTCCATTATACACTCGATTATCCCGCGATGCTCGAGCGGCCGAAGGACACGATTCTGGTGCCTTGAAATCAAATGGAGGGGGAGAAGAGGAATGCCCGTGGAAATCAGGATCGCCGCTTTCGGCGCGGTGCTGCTCGTCGTTCACATCGTCATCGCAACCCAGCTCAAGACCAGCCAATACGGCGCCAAGTGGAACATGGGCGCCCGGGACGAGGGAGTGCCGTCCCCTGGACCGGTCACGGGCCGGATGATCCGAGCACAAGCCAATTTCGAAGAGACCTTCCCGATCGCCATCCTCGCGCTGCTCGGCGTCGTGGTCGCCAACAGGACGAGCGCTTCGACCGCCCTTGGCGGTTGGATCTGGCTCGCTGCGCGGATAGCTTACATCCCGCTTTATGCGGTCGGGGTACCGGTGATTCGGACGCTGGCATGGATGATCAGCATCGTTGGATTGGGGATGGTGATCTGGCCGCTCCTCGCGGGCTGAACTCAATCGGGCTTATTACGGAAGCCCGTTGATTCGTGCCAACTTACCGTTGCGTTTCGTAGCGACGCGCCGCCTCGCTGGCGGGCCTCGCGAGGACCTCCTATAGGCGAATTCCCGCCTTCCCGGCGGATCTAAAAAAGCAGGAGACGTTGGAAATGCCTCTCTTTGCTCGGATCGGAAGCCTCGGGCTCCCTTTCATCCTGACCACCCTAGTTCTTCGCGCAGCGCCCGTGCTCGCGCAGGAGGAGGGACAGGTCCCGGGGGCCATCCCCGACCCGTCCACATACCAAGGGAGCATGGAGCAGCAGCGCCAGTCCGACGAGCAGGACCAGCAGTTTCGGGAGCAGATGCAGCAACAGCAACAGCAACAACAATATGAGCAGCGGGCGCAGCCTCGAGTGCAAGGCTCCGCCCCCCAGACCTCGGACGCACAGGGCGGCACTCACCAGGCTTCGAAGGCGCCCCTCCGTCAAATAGATCCCAAGACCGATACGGCTGCCAACGCGATCAAGCGCGGTGATTTCACGACGGCGCTTCGCCTCGCGCGCCCGAAGGCACTCGGGGGGGACGCTGCCGCCCAGCATGTGCTCGGCTTTCTGTACGAAACCGGGAACGCCGTTCCACTCAACTACGAAATCGCCGCCTCCTGGAACCGCAAGGCGGCGGACCAGGGTAATGCCGGGGGCCAAGCAGACCTCGGGTGGATGTACTTCAAGGGGCTCGGCGTTCCGCGGGACCCGGTACAAGCCTACAAGTGGCTGGTGCTGGCCGGCCGCGAAGACGCGACCGCGCGCCGGCACATGCAGGAAGTCCAGGCCGCGATCACGTACGACCAGATGTCGCAGGGGCTCAGCCTTGCACAGCTGTGGAGTCCGGCCCCGGCCAAGCACTGACGGACAAATCACCGACGGGCGAATCACTGACTGGCAATGACGGCGGCTCGTCAGTGATCAATGCAGTTCCTACATGCGCACCGAGCTTCCTTCCGGCCGTTAGCCTGCTAGACCCAATGCTTCATGCCTGATGCCTCCACGCCCACCGCCGCCGCGAACCATCTCTATTTGGTCGACGGATCGAGCTACATCTTCCGCGCCTATCACCGGCTTCCGCCGCTCACGAACCGCCACGGCCAGCCGGCTGGAGCGGTCTACGGCTACACGACGATGCTGTGGAAGCTCGCCGACGGGCTCAGCAAGGCCGACGGGCCGACGCACATGGCGGTGATCCTCGATGCGAGCGAGCATACGCACCGCAATGAGATGTACGACCAGTACAAGGCGCACCGGCCGCCCCCGCCCGAGGACCTGGTCCCGCAATTCCCGCTGATTCGAGTGGCGACGCGCGCTTTTTCCATCCCGTGCATCGAGGAGGAGGGCCTCGAGGCCGACGACATCATCGCCTGCTACGTAATGGCAGCGAAGGCGGCGGGCTGGAAGGTGACGATCGTCAGCTCCGACAAGGACCTGATGCAGCTGATCGACGAGGATGCGGGTATCGACATGCTCGATACCATGAATGACCGTCGTATCGGTCGCGAACAGGTGCTCGAGAAGTTCGGGGTGCCGCCGGAAAAGGTTGGCGACGTGCTCGCGCTGATGGGCGACAGCGTCGACAACGTGCCGGGCGTGCCGGGGATTGGGCCCAAGACCGCAAGCCAGCTCATTCAGACGTACGGCGATCTGGAAACCGTGCTGGCCTCTGTCCATGAGATTACCAAGCCCAAGCTCAAGCAGTCGCTAATCGACCATGCCGGCAATGCGCGCCTGTCGCGGGAGTTGGTGCGGCTGGTGTGCGATGCAAACCTGCCGGAGCCGCTGGACGCTCTCGAGCTCAAGAACATCCCGAAGGAGCCGCTCGAGGAATTTCTTTCGGATCAGGGTTTCAAGTCTCTCCTTAACCGGCTTCACGGCGGCGGTGCGACGCAGACCGGAGCAACCGTTCGAAATGACGTCATGGCGGCAATGGAGCCGAAGCGGGTACCGTCCGCCGAGCCCGAGAAGATCGCTATCGATCGCTCGAAATATGAGACTGTGACGGACGAAGGCGCGCTCGACCGCTGGATCGCCGAGGGAAGAGCGCAGGGTTATGTCGCTCTCGATACCGAGACCGACTGCATCGACTGCATCGTCGCAAAGCTCGCCGGCGTGAGCCTCGCGACCGGGCCGAACCGCGCCTGCTACATCCCGATCGGGCACAGCGGCGCAGACCTTTACTCTGACGCTCCAAACCAGCTTCCCGTGAACTTGGTGCTGGATAAGCTCAAGCCGCTGCTCGAGGACCCCGCGGTCCTGAAGATCGGCCACAATTTCAAATATGATTGGGTGATGTTCGACAAGGCGGGCATCGATGTCGCGCCCGTCGACGATACGATGGTGATGAGCTTCGACCTCGATGCAGGGAAGAGCTTCGGCCACAATCTGAACGACCTCGCCAAGGCCCACTTCGAGCATGAGTGCATCAGCTACAAGTCGTTATGCGGGACGGGTACGAAACAGATCACGTTCGACAAGGTCCCGCTTGGTCCCGCGACCGAATATGCGGGCGAGGACGCGGACATCACGCTGAGGCTCTGGCTGCGGCTTCAGCCGCGGCTCGCTGCTGAGAATGTCGCTCGCGTGTACGAGCGCGTCGACAAGCCGCTGGTGCCGGTGATCAGCCGCATGGAGCGGCGCGGGATCAAGGTTGATCGCGAGTATCTTGCGCGACTGTCGGCCGAATTCGGCCGGGACATCCAGGCGCTCGAAGAGAAGATCTACGAAGCGGCGTGCGGGCCGTTCACCATCGGATCGCCGCAGCAATTGGGTGAAGTGCTCTATGGGCGCCTCGGCCTGAAGGGCGGGCGGAAGGGCAAGAGCGGGCAATATTCGACCGACGTGAACGAGCTTGAGCGACTGGCGTCCGAGGGCGTCCAGTGCGCGACTCTGGTCCTCGACTGGCGGCAGCTCACGAAGCTCAAGAGCACCTACACTGACGCCCTCCAGCAACAGGTCAACGCCGAGACCGGCAGGGTGCATACGAGCTTCAGCCTGACCGGCGCGCAGACGGGACGCTTGTCTTCAAACGACCCCAACCTGCAGAATATCCCGATCCGCACCGAAGTCGGGCGCAAGATCCGCGACGCCTTCATCGCGGATTCGGGGCACAAGCTGTTGAGCGCGGATTATAGCCAGATCGAGTTGAGGCTCGCAGCGCACATGGCCGACGTTCCGCAGCTGAAGGAGGCGTTCAACGCGGGCGCCGACATCCATTCGATCACTGCCGAGGAGCTGTTCGGCACGGTCGACCGGGATACCCGCGGCAAGGCGAAGACCGTGAACTTCGCGATTCTCTACGGCATTTCCTCCTGGGGCCTCGCGGGACGGCTCGGTGTTCCCAGAGAAGAAGGTAAGGCGATCATCGACCGCTACTTCGAGCGCTTCCCTGGCATTCGGGCTTATATCCACTCGACGCTCGGCTTTGCTCGCGAGCATGGATTCACCCGCACCTTGTTCGGTCGGAAGACGCATTTCGAGCCGAACATCCGCTCCCCCAATCCGTCGATCCGCGGCGGGGCCGAGCGCGCGGCGATCAATGCGCCGATCCAAGGGACGAGCGCCGACCTCATCAAGCGGGCGATGGCGCGAATGGACGAAGCGCTTGCCGAAGCGGGCCTCGACGGCGTGAAAATGCTTCTGCAGGTCCACGACGAACTCGTCTTCGAAGTCCCTGATGGCGATGAGGAGGCAGCGGCCAGGGTCATCAAGCAAGTGATGGCAAATGCCGCCGAACCTGCGATGAAGCTCGACGTGCCGCTCGATGTGGAGGTCGGCTGGGGGGCTCATTGGGGCGAAGCGCATTAACCGATAGCGGCGTCGGCGCGGCTTCGACGCACACACCTGATGCGGACATGGCCACTCTCGCCCGCGGGGGCCGGCTGAACGTATTCGGTTTCGTGCTGCGCCTTGCCGCGCGGCTCCCATTCCTTTTCATCGCCGGGCGGGTCTACGGAGCGGCCCAGCTGGGCCGCTTCGCTTATGCGGTGCTCACCGTCGAGTTCGCGGCCCAGCTCGCAGCTCTTGGCCTGAGGCGCGGTCTTGCGCAGTTGCTCGCCAAGGAAGACAGACCCGAGGCATGCATCGTTGCCGATGCGCTGCTCGTCGCCGCCATTGGTTCAGCGATCGGAATGGCGATCCTGTTCGCTTTTCCAGTCGCCATGTACCCGACGACGAAGATCACGGGAATGGATCGCTGGCTCGCCATTACCGTGCTCGCGATCGCATGGACCGATATCGCGCTCGCCGCTCTTGCCTATCATAACGACGTCGGCGCGACTGTCCGAGCGCGCTCGATCGTCGAACCCTGGACGATCAGCATCGTTGCCTTCGCCTGGTCCTACATCTCGATCAGCGATGGTCTTATCGTCTCCTATGTTTTCTCGATGATTGCGGCGCTCATCGCCGCGCTGGTCCCGCTGGTCAGGTGCTACGGCCTCCCTCGCGGCTGGAAGCCGGACCTCGTGACCGCAGCGAACACCGCCTGGCGCAATGTGCCGGTCGCGGCCGCCGACGCGGTCGAATGGGCGTCCCGCCGAATCGACCTTGCGGTGCTCGGCGCCTTCATGCCGGCGCTTTACGTCGGCGTTTATTATGTCGCGCAGCAGGTCGCCACGCTGCCTGCAAAACTCAAGACCAGTTTCGAGCCGGTGCTCGGCCCCGCCATTGCTCGCCGCATCGCCGCTGGAGATCGTGGCGCGGTCGCCAAGCAGGTGCGCCAGGTCACCTACTGGATTATCGCGGCGCAGCTCGGGATCGCCCTGGCGCTCGGCATTCCGGGACGAGCCGTGATGGCGCTGGTCGGGTCCGGGTTTACGGGCGGCACGGCGATGCTGAGCTTCCTGCTCGCCGCCGAAGTGATCGCAGCCGCAGCAGTCGTCAGCGAAGCGGCACTAATTTATGTCGCGAGAACCAGGAACATGGTGATCAGTCTGACCATGCTGGCACTCGAAGCCGGGCTAGCTGCGGCACTGATATTGTTCATGAGGAAGGAAGGACTCCCGCAGGCCTTCCAGGCGACCGGCCCGGCTATCGGGCTTTGCATCGCGCTGGCCTTCGCTTCGATCACCAAGTCGCGGCTTCTCGCGAGCGAACTCGGGGAGCGGGTTTCCGGTTGGCGCTGGGATCTCGCGTGGGCGACTGGCGCAGGCGTCATCGTTGGCGCTCTGGTCCGGCTCTTCCTCCCCGAGACATTGCAGCTGGTTCTAGGGGTGCCCGCGATACTCGTCGCCTTTTTCGCCATATTGTGGACAAAAGGGTTCGGACCGGGGGACCGCGAGCTGTTCCGGATGCGCAAGTCCGAAGTGCGAGAGCTCCGCGAAGCCGAGCAGGCCGCTGCCGCGCGAGACCAGGTCGCGGACGATCTCCTCTAGTGCCGGAAGTGCCGCATTCCGGTGAAGAGCATCGCGAGCCCGGCCTCGTCCGCCGCGGCTATGACCTCCGCGTCGCGGATGGAGCCGCCCGGCTGGATAACGGCCGTGGCCCCCGCCTCGGCGGCGGAGAGAAGCCCATCGGCGAACGGGAAGAAGGCATCGGACGCGACCGCTGAGCCGACCGTGCGCGGCTCTGACCAGCCATTTGCCTCGGCCGCTTCGCGCGCCCTGATCGCGGCTATTCGGGCGCTGTCGCGTCGATTCATCTGTCCAGCACCGATCCCGGCGGTAACACCGTTCTTCGCGTAGACGATCGCGTTGGACTTGACGTGCTTGGCCACGGTCCAGGCGAACAGGCAGTCGCGCATTTCCTGTTCACTCGGTTGGCGCCTGGTGACGCAGTTGAGATTTTCGCGCGCCACAATGCCATTATCGCGGTCCTGAACGAGGATGCCGCCGGTGATGACGGCGACATTCTGGCCGGCCCGCGCCGGGTCCGGAAGCTCGCCGGTGAGCAGCAGGCGAAGGTTCTTCTTCCTCGCGAAGATCGCCCTCGCCTCCTCGTCCGCGGCCGGCGCCACGACGACCTCGGTGAAGATCTGAGTGATCGCTTCGGCGGTCTCGGCGTCGAGCGGTCGGTTGGTCGCGACAATGCCCCCGAAGGCGGAGACGCTGTCGCACGCGAGCGCCTCGCGCCACGCCTCGATCAGCGTCCCGCACATCGCCACGCCACACGGGTTGGCGTGCTTGACGATAACCACGGTGGGCTCGCCGGAGCGGAACTCCGAGACTAGCTCCAGCGCGGCGTTGGCATCGTTGAGATTGTTGTAACTGAGCTCCTTGCCCTGGACCTGCTCCGCCTGCGCTATCCCGCGCGCGTGGGGGCCAACGGGCTCGTAGAGCGCCGCCTCCTGGTGCGGGTTCTCGCCATAGCGAAGCGGCATCTTGAGCTTGCTGGCGCTCGTCCAGGTTTGCGGCCACCGTTCCTTCTGGTCGCCGAAGGCAAACCATTGCGAGATGGTGGAATCGTAGGCGGCGGTCAGGGCGAACGCCTTGGCGGCTAGCTGTTTGCGGAGCTCGAGCGTCGTGCTGCCATTGTTGGCGTCCATCTCACCGATGAGGGCGTAATAATCCGCCGGATCCGTCACGATCGCGACGTGGGCATGGTTCTTCGCAGCCGAGCGCACCATGGACGGGCCGCCGATGTCGATATTCTCGATGATCGTGTCACGATCGGCGCCGCTCATCACCGTCTTGAGGAATGGATAGAGGTTGACCACGACGAGATCTATGGGAGCGATTTCGTGCTCTTCCATCGCCGCTGCATGTTCAGGATTGTCGCGAACGCCGAGGAGCCCGCCGTGGACCTTCGGGTGGAGCGTCTTTACCCGACCGTCCATCATTTCCGGAAAGCCGGTGAATTCGCTGATTTCTTTGACGGCGGCGCCGCCCTGACGAAGCATGGCGGCGGTCCCCCCCGTCGAGATGATCTCAACCTGATGCCGGGCAAGGCCTTGGGCAAGCTCGTCGAGGCCGCTCTTGTCGGAAAGCGAGATGAGCGCCCGGCGAACGGGGACGAGAGTGGTCATTGCTGGTCCTTCTGATTAGCTGGCGCGCCGGAACTGCCAGCCGATTTCGCCGCCCAATGCCGAAACTTCGCCGACGATGACAAGCTGCATCGTCTGGCGGGCTTGTCCCCGGCCATCGATCCAAATGCTTTCCTCGACCGCGAGGTTGCCGCCGCGGCAGCGAAAGTTCCACGGCGGAGCGGCCTTTGAACGCAGGATCGCGCCCATGCCGTCGGCGGTGATAGTGGCTTCCACGCCCGGCGCGAGGTGGAAGCGGACGGCATAAGACGCGGCCTCGCGGATCTTCTTGCGGCCCTTGGCGATCAGCTGGTCGGCGCCGCGCAGCTCCTTCCCGTCATTGCCGAGCATCAGGCTGCGTTTGTGAATCATCCCGAACGAGCGGACGTAGCCGTCATGGCTCGCTTCGAGCCGGCTGGCGTCATTGTCCTCGCTTCGGTCGATCGTCACATCCTCGACGCCCTTACCGAGAGTTCCGTCGGCGAGGATGGCGGTGGAATTGGTGTCGGCGAGCGCCAGAGTGCTGTGCGCCGCGGTGCTACGGAGCGCCTGAACAAGCTCCGGCGGAAGAGCCGCCGGAAGAGGTCCGGGACCACCGCAATTGACGACCAACCGCTGACCGCCGTCCG
>JBJMVK010000033.1:0-32616 GCA_045810725.1 Sphingomonas sp.
ACATGTCGATCGCTCCGCCGGTGGGGTCAATGAGCAATGCGCTGGCTCGCTTGGTGAGCTCGAGCAAGTATCTCGGGCCCCGCAAGGTCGCCCAGAAGATCGCACGGATGATGCCCGGCGCGATCCACGATTGGGCGCGCAAGGCCGAGGAATACACCCGCGGCTGGGTTACCGGCGGCACTCTCTTCGAAGAGCTCGGCTTCTACTACGTCGGTCCGGTTGACGGACATGATGTCCGAGCGCTCGTCGAGGTGCTCGAGAACGTCCGTGACGCTGAGATCGGGCCGATGCTCGTCCACGTCGTCACGAAGAAGGGCAAAGGTTACGCGCCGGCCGAGAATGCGGCCGACAAGTACCATGGGGTCGTGAAGTTCGATGTGGTCTCCGGAGTTCAGGCCAAGCCGGCTGCGGGAGCGCCTAGCTACACCAGCGTGTTCGCCAAGGCGTTGATCGACGAGATGGAACGCGACGAGAAGGTGGTGGCGATTACCGCCGCAATGCCTTCGGGCACCGGTCTCGACAAGGTCCAGGAGAAGTTTCCCGAGCGGACTTTCGATGTCGGCATCGCCGAGCAGCATGCAGTGACCTTCGCCGCGGGTCTGGCGGCTCAGGGTTACAAGCCTTTCGCAACCATCTATTCGACGTTCCTGCAGCGTGCTTACGACCAGGTGGTCCACGACGTCGCGATCCAGCGTTTACCGGTGCGCTTTGCGTTGGACCGCGCCGGCCTCGTTGGCGCCGACGGAGCAACGCACGCCGGAAGCTTCGATCTCGCTTATCTGTGCACTCTTCCGAACTTCGTCGTCATGGCCGCCGCCGACGAAGCGGAATTGTGCCACATGGTCCATACCATGGCCCTCCACGACAGCGGGCCAAGTGCAGTGCGTTATCCCCGCGGTGAGGGCAGGGGAGTAGCCCTTCCCGAAGTGCCGCATGCGCTGGAGATCGGAAAGGGCCGCATCGTCCGCGAAGGGAAGAAGGTTGCGATCCTCTCGCTCGGTACCCGTCTGGAAGAAGCCGAAAAGGCAGCCGACCAGTTGGACGCAATGGGACTCTCGACGACTGTTGCCGACCTGCGCTTTGCAAAGCCGCTCGACGGCGAGCTCATCCGCCGACTGCTGACTAGCCACGAAGTCGCGCTCACGATCGAGGAGGCCTCGATAGGTGGGCTCGGCGCCCACGTCCTTACGCTGGCGAGCGATGAGGGATTGATGGATGCCGGGCTGAAGATCCGCACGATGCGGCTGCCGGACTGCTTCCAGGACCAGGAAAAGCCCGAAAAGCAGTATGACGAAGCGCGTCTCAACGCGCCCCACATCGTGGAGGCCGCTCTCAAAGCGCTCCGAGTCAATAGCGCCGGGGTCGAAGAGGTGCGGGCCTGAGTGCCACGCAAGCGACGTCGAGCTAGATATTCCATCACTTCAGTTCCGACATGACCCGCTTGTCTTCAGTCTCTCGTCCGGCCAGATTTTCGTGAAATGCGGGCGCGGTTGCAGCCGCGGGGAAACGTTGCAGGCGCCCGCAAGATCGATCAGAGCCGATGGCGGCGCGCTTTGATGAAGAAAGTTCGTGCAGACCAGCTGCTTGTCAGCCGAAGCCTCGCCGAGAGCCGGACTCGCGCTCAGGCGCTCATCATGGCCGGTGCGGTGTTCAGCGGCGAGAGGAAGCTCTCCAAGGCGGGAGAAATGCTCGCCGAGGATTCGTTGTTGGAGGTGCGAGGCAAGGATCATCCCTGGGTGTCGCGCGGCGGGATCAAGCTCGATCATGGATTGGCCCACTTCGGCTTTGATGTCACCGGCGCGGTGGCGCTCGACGTTGGCAGCTCGACCGGCGGGTTCACGGACGTTCTTCTCTCGCGCGGCGCGGCAAAGGTCTATGCGGTGGACGTCGGCACCAACCAACTCGCCTGGAAGCTCCGCCAGAATCCACGGGTGATTGTTCACGAGCAGACAAACGCCCGAATTCTCGACGACACTATCATCCCGGAAGCTATCGACGTCATAGTCTGCGACGCGAGCTTCATCGGGCTTGCGAAAGTGCTCGAGGCACCCATGAGGCTCGCAAAACGCGGCGCGAAGCTGGTCGCGCTCATCAAGCCGCAGTTCGAGGCTGGACGCGAGGAGGTCGGCAAAGGCGGCGTGGTGCGCGACGCGGCGGTCCATGAGCGCGTATGCCTCGAAGCCCGGGCCTGGATCAGATCGCGGGGCTGGTGCGTATCGGGCGTCACTTCGAGCCCGATCACCGGGCCGGAAGGCAATATCGAATTCTTGTTGGGGGCGACTAGGGATGGCTGAAACAGCGCGGCTTTCGAGCTGGTGGAAGGTCGGGGTCCTCGCAGTCGTTGCGATCGAACTTCTTGGCGGGCTCAGCGGTTGGGTTTCGAACAGCGGCTATTCGAACGCCTGGTTCGACAGCCTTCAAAAGCCGGTTTTCATGCCGCCCGGGTGGACCTTCGGCGTCGTCTGGCCGATCCTTTACGCCTTCCTTGGAATTTCGCTCGCGATCATCCTCGCGGAGCCGCAAACGCATCGGCGCAGGTTGGGGCTTATCTTCTTCGCCGCGCAGCTCTTCCTCAACTTCGCGTGGTCACCCATATTCTTCGCGGCGCACGATATCGCCCTTGCCAAATGGGTCATCTTAGTGATGGCGATTCTCGCTGCAGCGGCAGCGCTACAATTCCTGCGGATTCGCAAAGTGGCGGGCCTGCTGCTGATGCCTTACCTGGCTTGGCTGATCTTCGCCGCAAGCCTCAATGTCACCATCGAGAGGCTCAACCCCGGAATGGGCGCCCCGCTTCTCCATTGACCAGAAAATTGGGGATAGTTCAGTGACATGGGGATACCTCCAAGCCGCAGGGTGGCGGAATCGCGCCCGACCTCCTATTTCGGCGGCGAAAGGGAGGATGTGCGATGCAGTCCGAGAACAAGCTGTTCGACGACTTCGTGAAAATGGTGAACGGATTCGCCGGAACGATGGCCGGCATGGGCCGTGAGGCTGAGTCCGGTGCGCGCGAGAAATTCAAGGATTGGATGGGCGGCGCCGATTTCGTCGGGCGCGACGAATTCGAGGCCGTAAAGGCGATGGCCGCAGCGGCCCGCGACGAGAATGAGATCCTGAAAGCACGCATTGCCGCGCTCGAGGCGAAGGTCGCTGGCCCGCCTGCCGGAACGACCAAGCGCGGCGGCAAAAAGGCAACACCCGGAGCGTGAACCTGAGCGAAGAAGAGATCCAGGAAGAGCGCGATGACGGCGCGCCAATCGAGGTCCTCGAGCAATATTTCGAGGCACGCGGCTGGGCCTGCGAGCGCACTGCCGAGGGCGAGATTGTCGCCTCAGCCACCGGGAGCTGGGCTCAGTACGAACTGCGCGGCGTCTGGCGGCCCGAAGACCAGGTCCTGCAGTTCCTAGCCTTTCCCGACATCAAGGTCGGGCTGGAAAAGCGCTTAGCAATCTACGAGGCGCTCAGCCTCATCAACGAGCAGCTGTGGCTCGGTCATTTCGAGATGTGGTCAGGATCCGGGCTAGTCGTCTTCCGCCACTCAACCATCCTCGATGCCGGCGAAGGAGAAGGCCTCAGCTTCGAGCAGGCCGAGGCGATAGCGGAAGCCGCCGTCGAGGAGTGCGAGCGCTTCTATCCCGTTTTCCAGTTCGTCCTGTGGGGCGGCAAGTCGCCGGGCGAAGCGATCGCAGCGGCACTCATCGATACGCACGGAGAAGCATGAGCGGAAACCTGCAGATCCCTGGGCCGACATGGTTCGTCGGCAGCGGCAATATGGGCGGCGCAATCCTCGAGGGGTGGCGCGCAGGCGGCCTCGACCTTTCACCAGTCGTGGTGATCAGGCCGAGTGGGAAAAGCGTTGGAGACTGCCAAGTCGTGACGTCACTCGCCGAAGCGGGGTCGCCTCCAAAGCTCGTCGTTCTCGCCTTCAAGCCGCAGAAGCTCGACGAAATCGCCCCGCAGCTGCGTCAATATCTGAGCCCGAAGACGGTCCTCGTGTCCATCCTCGCGGGGGTCGAGGCGGCGAGCTTGCGCCAGCGGTTCCCGGGGACGGGTGCCATCGTGCGCGCCATGCCAAACCTTCCGGCCGCCGTCCGGCGCGGCATTACCGGCCTCTACAGCCAAGACGCGGACGGCCAAACGCAAGCGCAAATCAACAATCTCTTTGCGGCCCTCGGCTTCACCATGTGGATGTCGGACGAGGAGAAACTTGGTGCCCTCGGAGCAATTGCGGGGGCGGGCCCGGCCTATGTCGCGCGGTTTGTTGCGGCGCTGGCGAAGGCGGGAGAGAAGCGAGGACTTACGCGCGAGACAGCGGCGACCCTCGCGCTTGAAACGGTGCTCGGCACGGCCTGGATGGCAGCGACGACCAAAGAGAGCATGGAATCGGTCGCAAGGCGGGTCGCGAGTCCGAAGGGGACCACGCAGGCCGGCCTCGCGGTGCTGGATCATAATGACGTGCTCGACCAGCTTATGGCGTTTACGATCGAGGCAGCGGCGCGACGAGCCGCACAGCTCGCCGAGGAGGCAAGGACCCCCTCACTTGCCGAGGATGCGCGGCTGCCCTAGGCGCGCCTAATGGCAGTAGGGAAAGAAGGCCCGTACGACGACCGCGACGGTTGGATCTGGTTCGACGGCGAGCTTGTCCCGTGGCGCGATGCGCGCGTACACGTCCTTACCCACGCGTTACATTATGCGTCATCGGTGTTCGAGGGCCAGCGCGCCTATAACGGGGTGATCTTCAAGCTCAGCGAGCACAGTGCGCGGCTACGCAGGAGCGCGAGCCTTCTTGGCTTCGAGCTTCCGTGGACGGTCGAAGAGATCGATGCCGCCTGCTACGCCGTGCTGAAGGCCAACAATTTCGTCGATGCCTACATGAGACCGGTTGCTTGGCGCGGTTCGGAATCGATGGGCGTGGCGCCCGGCAACACGAAGCCGCACCTCGCGATCGCAGCGTGGCAGTGGGGCAAATACTTTGATCCGGAGATCGCGCGCGATGGGATCCGGCTCGATATTGCGCGATGGCGCAGGCCAGCGCCTTATACCGCGCCGTCGGAGTCAAAGGCAGCAGGCCTTTACATGATCTGCACGCTTTCAAAGCAGCAGGCCGAAACTCGCGGCTACCACGATGCGCTGATGCTCGACTGGCGCGGGCGGGTGGCGGAGGCCACGGGAGCGAACATCTTCTTCGTGAAGGAGGGCGCGCTGCACACGCCTGTTCCAGATTGCTTTCTGGACGGAATCACCCGGCGCACGGTCATGGACCTGGCGCGCAAGCGCGGGATCGACGTTGTCGAGAGAGCGATCTGGCCGGAGGAAATGGAATCCTTCCAGGAAGCGTTCCTCACGGGAACTGCTGCGGAAGTTACGGCGATCCAATCCATCGGGCCTTACAAGTTTGACGGGGTCGAGGTGGCAAAGCAGCTGGACCGCGATTACGAAGACCTCGTCAACGGGCGGATCCCGAACGCCTAGGAACGAGCGAACGTCGCCGGATCTGCGACGTCTCGAATTCCAATGTCTCTCGAAATCGGCAAGCAGCGACTTCAGCCACTCGCGATCGGTCATGCTAGGCGCCCGGTACCGAAGGAAGTCGCGGCGGACGGGAAGAGGGTAAGGCCTTAGCTGAACATCGATAGGTCGAGCGGCTCGCTCGGGCCGAACCAGATTACATGCTCGGTGTGGTCCGCGAGGTCGTTCGCGGTCTCTGCATGCGCGAAAACGATGAGCGGGCCGCGGTTGAGGGCCAGAAACTGCGCGACCTCGCCGAAAAGTTCGCGCGGAACCGTCAGCTGCACGCTTGCGCGCGGGTGAGGGCCTACGGGGCCAAGATGGAAGTGCCCGACCGCGACTGGAAACCGCGCCTGCACTGCGGCTGCCAATTGCTTTGCAACCTCGACCTCCTCCGGATCGTAATAGATGTGGGCGTGGAAATCGCGAATGGCTGGCTCGGTCATGGAGCCATCATAGCGTGGTGGAGCTGAAAGCCCCATCGGGGCCTTCCAACACGGAACTTCGTCGGTATAAGCGCCGCTTCTCCCGATCGGGACCCGCGCCTTGCTGGGGCGTCGCCAAGTGGTAAGGCACCGGTTTTTGGTACCGGCATTCGCAGGTTCGAATCCTGCCGCCCCAGCCAAATCGATTTGTCGCCACCGTCGTTTGCAGCGCGAAAGCGCGGCCTCTACGAAAAGGGACGTGGCCGGAGGATAGTACGCACGTGAAAGTCGCTGTCGTTGGTCTCGGCTATGTCGGTCTGCCCCTCGCTGTCGCGCTCGCCCGCAAGCACGATGTGATTGGTTTCGATGTCAGCACAGTTCGTGTTGCGGCCCTTCTCGAAGGCGTCGATACGACCAACGAGGTGCTGGCTGACGAGCTGCGCTCGGTTGCGCTGGCCATTACCGAGGATCCAGCGGCACTTCGTGGCAGGGAGATCTTCATCGTCACGGTGCCGACGCCGATAGACGAGGCAAACCGTCCCGACTTCGAGGCCATGCTGAAAGCCTGCGCGATCGTCGGTGCGGCATTGTCCAAAGGGTCGATTGTCGTCTTCGAAAGCACGGTTTACCCCGGTGTGACGGAGGAAGTCTGCGCTCCGGCGCTCGAACGCGCATCTGGCCTCAAGGCAGGGACCGACTTCAAGCTCGGCTACAGCCCCGAGCGCATCAATCCCGGTGACCGAGGGCGAAGCATCGAGAAGATCACCAAGGTCGTCTCGGGCGAGGACGATGAGACCTTGGCGACACTCGCAAGCCTCTACGGGTCGGTGATCGAGGCGGGGATTCACCAGGCACCCTCCATCAAGGTCGCCGAGGCAGCGAAGGTCATCGAGAATACACAGCGCGACCTCAACATCGCTCTGATGAACGAGGTCGCTAAGATCTGCCACTTGCTCGGAATCCGCACGCGCGACGTGCTCGACGCGGCCGGCACAAAGTGGAATTTTCTGAAATTCTACCCCGGCCTGGTTGGCGGGCACTGCATCGGCGTCGATCCTTATTATCTGACCGCGAAAGCGGAACAACTCGGCTACCGGCCCGAGGTTATTCTCTCTGGAAGGAGAGTGAATGACGGAATGGGAGCCTATCTCGCGCAACGTGTCGTCAAGCTGATTGCGTCGACGGGGCAGCCGATCATCGGCGCGCGCGTCGGGATCCTTGGCTTCACGTTCAAGGAAAACGTGCCTGATATTCGAAATTCAAAGGTCGTGGACACCTTCCGGGAGCTGCGTGAATTCGGGATCCAGCCGCTCGTTCACGACGCACGTGCCGATCCGGCGGCGGTCCGTCACGAATATGGCGTCGAGCTCGCGCCCCTCGAGGAGTTCAACAACTTACGCGCATTGATCTACGCTGTCGGGCACGAAGAATATCTTCCGCTTCATGACAGGATGAGCGACATGATGGCTGAAGGCGGCATCATCGCCGACGTTCGCTCCCTCGTCGATCCAGCGTCTCTGCGGGCCGATCTTCATTATTGGAGCCTCTAGATCGGGTAGTGGCCCGGCTCACCGGCGATGGTGATCCATCTCAGCTCCGTGAACGCTTCGATTGCAGCCTTGCCGCCGAACCGGCCGTAGCCGGAGCCGCCGATCCCGCCGAACGGCATTTGCGGTTCGTCCTGCACGGTCGGCCCGTTCACGTGGCAGATCCCGGAGCGAATTTGCCGTGCAACTCGAAGCCCGCGGCCCGCGTCGCCCGTGAACACCGCGGCCGAAAGGCCGTAATCGCTGTCGTTTGCAACGCGGATCGCTTCCTCCTCGTCGGCGACCCTGATGATCCCGACTACCGGGCCGAAGCTCTCGTCGCGGTACAAGCGCATCGAAGGGGTGATCCCATCGAGGACCGTAGCGACATCCGAACCGACCGCTCGCGCACCAAGTGCAAGAGCATCGTCGATGAGCTCTTGGACGCTTTCCTTCGCGGCGTCGTCGACTTGATCGCCGACGGCGGGCAGGGGTAGTGCGGCAGCCTTCTGTGATAATCGTCGCACGAATTCGTCGGCGACCGGTTCGGCGACGATTATTCGCTCGGTCGACATGCAGATCTGGCCCGCGTTCATGAAAGCTCCGAACGCCGCTGCTCTCACCGCCTCGTCGAGATCGGCGTCCTCGAGGACGATCAGGGGCGCCTTGCCGCCAAGTTCCAGCAGCACCGGCTTCAAATGCTCCGCGGCGCGCCTCGCGACGATCCTGCCAACGCGTGTCGATCCCGTGAAGTTAATCCGCCGCACGGCCGGATGGTCGATCAGTGCGCCGACGACCTCTTCGGCATCGCAGGACTCGTTTGTGACAAGGTTCACGACGCCTTTCGGGAAAGCAGCAGCATTGAACGCATCGACGATGAGACCGTGTGTCCGGGGGCAGCGCTCGGACGCCTTCAGAATCACGGTGTTGCCGCAGGCGAGCGGAGACGCGATTGCCCTGCAGCCCAGGATCACGGGAGCATTCCACGGGGCAATTCCGAGGATCACCCCGGCGGGCTCGCGAAGTGCCAGCGACAAGAGACCTGGCTTATCGGATGGAATGACGTCCCCCGTGATCTGCGTCGTTATGGCTGCGGCCTCGCGCACCATCCCGGCGCCGAGCATCACGTTGAAGCGTGCCCACGGCTCAGAAGCGCGGACCTCGGCACCCATTGCTTCCACGAATGCATCGGCCCGCGCTTCCAATTCACTTGCAGCAGCATTGAGCAGGGATCGGCGAGCGCTGGGACCAAGAGCCGACCACTTGACGAGCGCGGCGGAAGCGGCCTCGGCCGCTGCAATAGCTTGGCTGTGCATTGCGTTCGGCTAGCGTGATCCGGCGGCCGAAGCTACCGCCGCGCCGCCCGCGTGACCATGCATCAACCTACCGAGAGCGTACTCACTCGCGGAGCGGCAATGTCCGCGCTATGCGCAGCGGCGATGAACCCACTCTACGAAAAGATGACGACCAGCGTATTCGAGCGCATGTCAGGGCTCGCTGCGCAGCACAACGCGGTGAACCTGGGGCAGGGCTTCCCCGATTTTGGCTGGCCGCCGGAGATCCTTGATGCAGCTGCAAAGGCGGTGGTCGGAGGCTCCAACCAATATGCCCCCTCCCGCGGCACCATCGCCCTGCGTGAAGCCGTAGCGGCGCACTACGTCCGCCATTTCGGACAGAATTTTCACGCGGAACACGTGTGCGTCACCAGCGGCGCGACCGAGGCGCTCGGTTCGGCCATTCTCGCTGCGGTCGAACCCGGCGACGAGGTCATTATTCTGACACCTGCCTACGATAGCTATGCCCCGATGATCCGCCGTGCGGGAGCGAGGCCGGTCGAAGTCGCCTTGCGACCGCCCCAGTGGCAGATCGAGCGCGAGGCCATCGAACAGGCGGTCACGGCCAATACGCGAGCTATCCTCTTCAATAATCCCCACAACCCCGCTGGCCGGCTGTTCGGTCCGGAAGAGCTCGAGACGATCGCGTCGCTTGCCCGCGAGCACGACCTCATCGTGATCGCTGACGAGGTATGGGAACATGTCGTTCTGGGCCATCGCCAATTCGTGCCGCTTGCGACACTTCCAGGCATGGAAGAACGGACGATCAAGATCGGCTCGGCCGGAAAGATCTTTTCCTTAACAGGATGGAAGGTCGGCTGGATGGTTGCGGCACCTTCACTGGCGCAAGTCGTCGCGCGCGCTCACCAGTTTCTCACCTTCTCGACCGCTCCCAACCTCCAGGCTGCAGTCGCGTTCGGCCTCGACGAGGGCGATGCTTGGCTGCAGCCGATGCGCGACCGCTTCCAGCGTTCCCGCGATCTCATGGCAGATGGCCTAAACGCAACGGGGTATAAGACGCTCGACGTCGCCGCGACGTACTTCATGTGCGTCGATCTCGCGGCTTCCGGGATCTCGCTCGACGACGAGGGCTTCGCTTCGCTCGCGGTCGAAAACGCCGGTGTCGCGGTCGTGCCGCTCTCCGCCTTCGCGGAGGATGTTCCAGTCCGCCACCTCGTGCGCGTGTGCTTCAGCAAGAAGGATGAAACGATCGAAGCAGGCGTTGCCGCAATGGCGAAAGCGAAGGCGCTGCTCTCATGAAAGCGGCGGAGGAAGCTCAAAACATACTCGAGCTCGCGGGAATCGACTGCGGTGGTGGCCTTGCAAGCTACTCGCCCATCGACGGGACTTGTCTTGGCAGGGTGACCATCGGTGATCCCGCTGCCGCTTGCGCGCGCGCCGCGGCAGCGTTCCTCGAGTGGCGCGAAGTCCCTGCGCCGCGCCGCGGCGAGCTCGTCCGGCTCCTCGGGGAATGGCTGAGGGAGTTCAAACCGCTGCTCGCCAAGATGATCACGCTCGAGAGCGGCAAGATCCTCGCCGAGAGCCTCGGCGAGGTGCAGGAAATGATCGACATCTGCGACTTCGCGGTGGGTCTGTCTCGCCAGCTGTACGGCCTGACAATCGCCAGCGAACGGCCGAACCATCGGATGATGGAGCAGTGGCATCCGCTTGGGCCGGTGCTGGTGATCAGTGCGTTCAACTTCCCGGTCGCGGTTTGGGCTTGGAATGCCGCCCTCGCTCTGGTCTGCGGCAATCCCGTGATCTGGAAGCCGAGCGAGAAGACGCCCCTTGTCGCTGAGTGCGTCATGGTCGGTGTGCGCCGCGTGATCCGCTCCTTCGGCGCTGCGCCGGAAGGACTGGTCCAGGTCGTCCAGGGGCGACGCGAAACGGGAGAGGCGCTGGTTGAGGATCGGCGCATTGCTCTTGTTTCCGCTACGGGCTCGACGGCGATGGGTCGAGCAGTGGGACCCCGCGTCGCCGAGCGGTTCGGCCGGGTTCTGCTCGAGCTCGGCGGCAACAATGCGATGATCGTCTGCCCATCGGCAGACCTCGAGCTCGCCGTTCGCGCGATCTTGTTCTCCGCTGCAGGCACGGCCGGCCAGCGCTGCACGAGTCTTCGCCGGCTGATCGTTCATGAGAGTATTGCCGATGGATTGGTCGCACGGCTTCGGCAGATCTTCGCAACCGTGAAGGTCGGTGACCCTCGAAAGGACGATACTTTGATCGGCCCACTGATCGACGAGGCGGCGCTCGATGCGATGAGGAGCGTGCTCGGTGAGGACATCGAGGAACTGGATCCGGTCCCCGGCGGTCATTACGTGAGGCCTGCGATCCTCGAGGTCTCGGCCCAGGCGGGAACGGTCCTCAAGGAGACCTTTGCGCCGATCCTCTATGTTCTGCGCTATGGCGAGTTCGAAGAAGCGCTCGCGCTCAACAACAATGTTCCGCAGGGACTTTCATCCTCCATCTTCACCAACGACATGCGCGAGGCGGAGCGTTTCATGGCGGCGGGGGGCTCGGACTGCGGGATCGCGAACGTCAATATCGGTCCATCGGGTGCCGAAATCGGCGGCGCGTTCGGTGGAGAGAAGGAGACTGGTGGCGGACGCGAGAGCGGCTCGGATGCGTGGCGCGCGTACATGCGGCGCCAGACGAACACGATTAACTACGGCGAGGAGCTACCGCTCGCCCAGGGCATTCGCTTCGACGTCGCCCCATAAGGCGAGGGGCTCCTGGCTCATCAACTTGGGCCATTCGCGCCGGAATGCCCGTTTCCACGGGCCGAGCGCCTGCGGCTCGAGCGGCGGCGAGATTAGATAGCCTTGGACGAGATCGCACCCGAGCTCTGCCACAGTCCAAAGCTGTTCCACCGTCTCAACCCCTTCTGCGGTGGCGACCAGCCCCAGGCCATGGGCGAGCTCGGCAATAGCGTGAACGATGAGCTTGCTGTCTCGGGCGTGGTCGACATCGGCAACGAATGCCTGGTCGATCTTCACTTCCGTGAATGGCAGGCGGCGCAGCTGCATGAGCGAGGAGTAGCCGGTCCCGAAATCATCGATGGCAAGGCCGATGCCCTTGATGCGGAACCGTGTCAGGGTGTCCATCAGCTTGACGAGGGGTTGTGTCGCGCCCTCGGTGAGCTCGAGCACGAGACGGTCCGTGGGCACGTCAAGCGCGGTGCACATGCGCTCGACAAGGTCCGGAAAATCGAGGTGCTGCAGGCTCAGCGCGGAAATATTGAAAGCGATTGCGGTGTCGATCCCCTCGTCGCACCAGTCGAGCCATTGCCTTAATATCGTGCGCAGGCCCCATTGAGTGAGGTCGTCGATGAGCCCGTGCTCCTCGGCGAGCGGCACGAAGCGTGAAGGCTCGACCTGGCCAAGCTCCGGATCATCCCATCGAACGAGCGCTTCAACCCGCTCCAGTGCTCCATCGCGAAGCTTGACCTTCGGCTGGTAAAGCATGTGCAATTGCTGCTTTTCGAGCGCGCGCGACAATGCATGAACCAGTTTCTCGTCAGCTCGGCTAGGCACGTCTAGAGCGTTGCCTTAAGGCGGCTCAGCACTTCTTCGAGAACTTCGAAGCGGACCGGCTTTTCGACGGGACCAACCATCGTCAGCCCCAGTGCCTCACCGAGCCGGAAGGCGGAGTCCAGGACCCGCCGGTCAAAGCCGCTGACGATCAGGACCGGAGACGAATAATTCTGGTCGGCAAGGAATCGGATGAGCTCGACGCCGTCCATTCCCGGCATTCCAAGGTCTAGAGCGACCATCTCGGGTGGCTGCGCAAGGAATGCTTTGCGAAACTCGTCGTCGTGCGCAGTAATTACGGGTTCGAACCCGCTTTCCTCGGCCGCGCTGGCAAGGAATTCGGCGAGCGTCGGCTCGTCATCGATAAGCAGCAGGCGCGGCTGCGGCATTCAGCGTCTCTCCCAGGAAGGGCCTAGGCCGCAACGGCTCTTCATTTCAACTGATGAAACGCTCTTTTAACCACGCTGTCCATAAAGTCCCATATTGGCGCGACTTGCGCGCCAGAAGAGGCGCTCAGAAAAGCATGTTTGCATCGCTAATTCGCAGGAAATCGCCCGCCGCCCAGAAGGGAGAGACGGACCCGGCCTTCGAGTCGACAACGGTTTCGCTGTCAACCGCGGTGCCGCGTCCCGCTGAACGGCGCGACGACGAGCGCATCCCGGCGATGCTTCGGGTCGGCAAGCTGATCGATACTTCCGGAAGTCAGCAGCTGCTCAGAATCAAGAACATGTCGGCGGGCGGGGTCATGGCATTAGTGACGAACGCGCCCGCGATCGGCGACCAGGTACAGCTCGAGGTCTCGTCCCAGAAGATACCGGCGACGGTCGTCTGGACGCGTGATGACACCGTCGGCTTCAAGTTCGACCAGAGTGTCGACCTCGGGGAACTCCTTGCAGGTCGCAAGCCTCGCCTTGGATTCCGAGCGCGCCCGCCGCGCCTCCAGATCGCCTGCAAGGCATCGGTAAAGGTGGGGAAGGTCTATTACACCGTCGACGTCCACGACATTTCTCTTGGCGGCATGAAGGTCGAGCCGATCGATGAATATTGCGTCGGCAAGAAGGTCGTCGTCGTCGTCGAGAGCCTGAGGCCGATCAAGGGGGAGGTGCGCTGGTACTCGGAGCGTCGCGCTGGCATCGTCTTCGACAAGGCGCTCGACTTCGACGAGCTTTCCGAATGGGTCGGCAAACGCCTCGAGCTTGCGAGCCTCAAGGCGTCTTACCAAAGGAACTGACCGCTCCTATCTCCGCTCCCTACAGCAGAAGGAGCGGACACATGGCCGAAGAAGTCGCGGTACTCGCAGGCGGGTGCTTCTGGTGCACCGAGGCCGTCTTCCTTGATGTCGTCGGCGTGAAGTCCGTGAAAAGCGGCTACACCGGCGGCCACACCGCCAATCCAACCTACAAAGAGGTATGCGGAGGCGACACGGGCCACGCTGAAGCGATCCGGGTTGCGTTCGATCCCGACCAATTGAGCTACGATGATCTGCTCGACATTTTCTTCGCGACGCACGACCCCACTCAGCTCAATCGCCAGGGCAACGACGTCGGCACCCAGTATCGCTCCGCGATATTTCCCCAGGACGATGATCAGGAGCGCAGGGCCCGCGAAGCAATCAAGCGCGCAAACGTCGATCATCACGGCAGCGTTGTGACGACGATCGAACCCATGGGTGAGTGGTATCCTGCGGAGGATTATCACCAGGACTATTGGGCCGGAGAAGGCCAGCGGAACCCTTATTGCCTCGCCGTGATCCCGCCCAAGCTGCAGAAGTTGCGCAAGAGCTTCCTCGCGCGTGCCAAATCGGCAACAGCCCCGGCATAGTCTGCGCCGATCACCAATAGTTTCGTGGGTCGGCCCAGGTCGCTCCAGCTAGTCTCGGTTGCAAACCGGCCATGGGTGCGAAGCGCCAGAATGCGGCAGCATCAAAGCGGGCGTTGCCGACGCGCCACATCTCGCGATCAATTGGTGGACTCCACGCGATTTTGGTTTGCAGATAAACAACTTGCTGCGATCTTCGAATGCACAACAGGGGAAGGGGCGGCGTCTGTCCGCCCCTTTTTTTGCCTACCGATCCGCCGCTGCTCGCCGCAGCCGATCGTTGATCGCGGCCCCAAGACCCTCATTGGGCAGGGGCGCTATTGCGATCCGGACCTTGTCCGACGTGTCAGCGACGTGGAGCAGATCAAAGAGGCGGGACGCCGCTTCAACGAGCTCGCCCGAAGGACTAAGGTTCGTCTCGCCTTCTACGGAGCCGAAGCCGATCAGATATTCATCCTCTTCAGCCGACGTTGCGTTGAGCCGCAGCGCTTTTGAAGGGGCGTAGTGGCTCGCAAGCTGGCCGGGAGCTTCGATCGTAGATCCGGTCTCGCCTTCGGCTTCGACCTCGATCGGTCCTCGCCTCAGGAGTCGCAGCTTACCGCCCGTCGACGCGATGATTGTCGATTCGATGCCGCGCGTCGTTGCGCCCCCGTCGATAACGAGCGGGATCCGTCCGCGAAGGCTCCTGAGCACATGTTCCGCGCGTGTCGGGCTGATCGATCCACTCGCGTTGGATGATGGCGCCGCGAGCGGCCTGTTCGAAGCACGAAGAAGCGCCTGCATTGCCGGGTGATCCGGAACGCGCAGCCCAACGCTTGGAAGCCCCGCCGTCACCAAGGAGGCAATCGCACTTCCTTTGCGCATCGGAACGACGAGTGTCAGCGGACCAGGCCAATGCTTGCGCGCGAGCGCCAGCGCGGCCTCGCTGAATTCCCCGATTTTCAGTGCCGCGGCAAGATCGGCTACATGGACAATCAACGGGTTGAAGGCCGGTCTTCCCTTGGCGCGGTAGATACGCGCAACGGCTTTTGAATTCGTCGCATCTGCCGCGAGGCCGTAAACCGTCTCCGTCGGCACCGCGACGGGTTTACCAGCGAGGATCAGCCGGGCCGCCTCCGCGACGCTTTCGTCGGTGAAAGGGATGACCCGCGTTTCCATGACAACGCGGCTAGAGGATTAGTCCTGAAGCGTGAAGTTCAGGCGCGCTCGCGATCGAGCAATTCTCCAGCGTCGATGCCCAACCGCTGCATGCGGGCGCGGATCTGCGGCCACTCTTCCTTGAGAAACCGGCTGCGCTCGCTGTCGCTGAGCCGCGCGCGGGCGCCAGAAGCGACGAACATTCCAACCCCGCGCTTGACGACGATCAGACCTTCATCCTGAAACCCCTGGTAGGCCTTGGCCACGGTAAGGGGATTGGCTTGCTCCTCGGCGGCCAGCGCCCGTACCGAAGGGAGGGGATCGCCGTCACCATATTTGCCGGCGAGAATCGCATCGGCGATGATCTCGCGCAGCCGAACATAGACGGGCTTTTCGTGCTGGGTCCGCAGCGTCATGCTGTCATAATACAGCGGCTCGCAGAAAGTTCAACCAGAAAGGTCAGGACGTTGGCGGCTTCCACGTCCTCGCGATGTCGGCAAGCGCGGGACGCGGCCGGTCTTCGAGTTCGCGCACGGAGTGGCCGATGAAGATGAAACCGCCGATCCGTTCTCCCGGTTCGCACAAAGAGGTGCGCACTCTGTCCGAATAAGCACGCCATCCGGTCACCCAACCCGCGACATAGCCGAGGGCGTGCGCCGCCAGGAGTAGGTTCATTCCAGCTGCACCGCACGACAGCTCCTGCTCCCAAAGCGGGATCTTGTGATCGGGTACAGGCCTCGAAACGAGCACCACCAGCTGCCCTGCGTAGTGCGCGAACTCTTCCTCTTTCTGGAAGTGAGCGTCGGTCGCTTCGGGATTGGCGTCGGCCAGCGCGCCCCGGAGCAGCTCGGCCAGCGCGTCACGCTGATCGTCGGCGACGATGACAAAGCGCCATGGAGTGAGCTTCCCATGGTCCGGAGCCCTGGCGGCGATAGTCAGCATGCGCTCGAGCTCTTTCGCGCTCGGACCTGGCCCGGAAAGTTCACGCGGCTTGGCCGAGCGGCGGGTTTCGAGCAGCGATTGAATCGATGAGCGGTCATTGAGCATCGACGAGGGCAGATAGAGGCACGGGCGCACCCCAACAATCCGCTTCACAAGAGGAATTTGCCCGTTAGGGTCGCCGCCACTCTGGGGAGAGGACATTATGGTAGACACGCCCGCGGTCGAAGAACCGTTTAGCCCCGCGTCGGGCCGCACAGATCCGGCGGAGAGGGAGACCTGGTTCGGCCATCCGCGCCAGCTTGCCCGGCTGTTCACCACCGAAATGTGGGAGCGCTTCGGCTATTACGGGATGCGGGCGCTCCTGACGCTCTATCTTACCAAGCATTTCATCTTCAGCGACCAGCAGGCAACGGGACTCTACGGTGGCTATACCGCGCTCGTTTACCTGACGCCGCTCGTCGGCGGGCTGATCGCGGACCAGATGCTGGGCTCAAAGCGCAGTGTGAAGTTCGGCGCCATCATGATGGCGATCGGCTATTTCACGCTGGCCTTCGGCGGCCAGCCAGCAAAGCCGTATGCGGTGGTGGATGGCCAACGCTACGAGGTGCAGGTCAACAATTTCCAGGATCGTCCGACGACGGGCAATGAGGTGCGCTACCTCGTTGCGGGCAACGACAAGCTCCAGATCAAGGGCAATGACGACGGCAGTGTCTCGTTGCTTCGCCCTGACAACAGCGTCGCCCGGACAATCGCAAAGGGAGGGTTCGAATCTCACGGCGAGCGCAATCCACTCACCGTGAGTATTCTGCTTCTGGCACTTTCCTTGATTTCGGTCGGCAACGGCTTCTTCAAACCGAATATTTCCACGATCGTCGGCACTCTTTACGAGCAGGGCGACCGTCGCCGCGACGCGGGCTTCACGATTTTTTACATGGGAATCAATCTCGGCTCGATTCTTGGCCAGCTATTCTGTCCGATCCTCGCTGACACGCTCGGCTGGTGGGCAGGATTTGCGCTCGCCGGCGTCGGTATGACCGTCTCTTATCTGCTGATGCAATTCGATGGCGGCCGTCTCGCCGGATTCGGTGAACCGCCGCAGAAGGAAAAGGACCGCTCGCTGCTCATTTACGTTGCAGCGTTGATCGCGGTGCCGGTCTTCTACTTCCTCTTCGTCAACCTCATGAACACGCCCGAGCCCGAGCCCGGCTCGGGGTTCATCGGCTACATCATGTCCCTCTCGCTCATGGGAAAACTGCTTTTTGGCTCGTTCCTGATCGCTGTTCCGGCGATATTGATCTGGTCATATTCCAACGGCACGCGAACCGAGTTCCAGATGATGTGCGCCGCCATGGTGCTAATCGTCTTCAACGTCTTCTTCTGGACATTGTTCGAGCAGGCGGGCTCGTCGCTCACGCTTTTTGCCGACCGGAACACCGACAAGAGTGTTTTCGGGCTGTTCACGATCTCTGCCCCGCAGACCCAGAACTTCAATCCGATCTGTATCGTGCTGTTCGCTCCTGTGATGAGCATGCTCTGGACGGGTCTTGCGAAGCGCGGTCTCGAGCCCTCGATACCGGTAAAATTCGCGATCGCTCTCATGGGTGTGGGCGCTGGCTTCCTGTTCCTCGTCTGGGGCTCGACCTTCGTCGGATCCGACTTTCAGGTGGGGCTCTGGTGGCTCGCCGGTCTCTACCTGATCCACTCTCTAGCCGAGCTCTGCATCTCGCCGGTGGGTCTCAGTATGATTACGAAGCTGTCGATCACGCGCATCGTTGGACTGATGATGGGTGTGTGGTTCCTGTCGATCTCGGTCGCGCAATATTTCGCGGGCGTCGTCGCCCAGTTCGCAAGCGTCGAGACCGTGGGTGGACAGGTGACGAACCTCAAGGTGAGCCTCGAGACCTACACTCACACCTTCACGACTATCGCCTGGATCGCGATCGGCGCAGGCGTCGTCCTGTTTGTTCTCTCCTGGCCGCTTCAGAGGTGGATGCACGGTGTTAAATAAGGATCTGCTCGCGGCGGTCGGCTCCGCCCTCTTACTTTCCGGCTGCGCTGCATTCGAACCCGAATCGAAGCCTGCACCTGCGATCCGAATCAACGAGGATCCTTATCCGTCGACCTACGCCCGCTACCCGGGCACCCTGACGGTCATCCGGCACGCGACTTTGTTCACCGGGGATGGGCAGCAGATAAACGATGGCACGATCGTTTTCTCCGACGGCCTCATCCAGGCCGTCGGCGGGCCGGATCTAGCCTCGCCTGCGGGGGCGCTGGCGATCGATGGTACCGGTAAATTCGTGACCCCCGGGATCATCGACGTTCACAGCCACCTCGGGGACTATCCCTCGCCGGGAGTCAGCGCGAATTCCGACGGCAACGAGGCCACCTCGCCCGTGCGGCCCGAGGTCTGGGCCGAGCACAGCGTCTGGCCGCAGGATCCCGGATTTTCACGCGCGCTGATGAATGGCGGGGTCACAACCCTGCAGATCCTTCCAGGTTCAGCCAACCTCTTTGGCGGCCGTTCCGTCGTATTGAAGAACGTGCCTGGCCGGACTGCTCAGGACATGAAGTTTCCCGGAGCTCCCTACGGCCTCAAGATGGCGTGCGGCGAGAACCCGAAGCGTGTCTACGGCAGCCATGACCAGATGCCGCAGACCCGGATGGGCAACATCGCTCTTGCGAGGGAAACCTGGGCAAAGGCCGTCGAGTACAAGCAAAAATGGGACAAATATTACGCCAAGGGCGGTGACATGCCCGAGCGGGATATAGCGATGGACACGCTCAAAGGCGTGCTCGAGGGCAAGATCCTGGTGCAGAACCATTGCTACCGCGCCGATGAAATGGCGAACATGATCGATATGTCGAAGGAGTTCGGCTATCACATCACTGCATTCCACCACGCGGTCGAGGCTTACAAAATCGCCGATCTCTTGCGCGATAACGGCATTTGCGCAGTGATGTGGGCCGATTGGTACGGCTTCAAGATGGAGGCGTACGACGCCATCAAGGAGAATATTCCGCTGGTCCAGAATGCGGGCGCCTGCGCGATCGTCCACTCTGACGATCCCAATTACATCCAGCGGCTCAATCAGGAAGCGGCGAAAGCGCTCGCGGACGGAATTCGAGCCGGCATTCCCAACCTGTCCGAGGCGGTCGCCTGGGAATGGTTGAGCCGCAATCCAGCCAAGGCGCTCGGCATTCTCGACAAGACCGGGACGTTGACGAGCGGCAAGGGTGCCGATGTGGTGCTTTGGAACGGCGATCCCTTCAGCGATTATTCGCGCCCCGAAAGGGTCTGGATCGACGGCGCCGAAATGTACGATGCCAATAATCCGAAGAAGCGACCAGTGAGCGACTTCGAGCTCGGCCAGCCCGGTGAGGGAGATGTAAAATGATCCGCCGCGTCGTCGCTGCATTGCTTCTGGCGGCCGCCGTACCGGCCTCTGCCCAGACCATCGCAATCACTGGCGGGACCGTGGCCCTTGGTGATGGTTCCGAGCCCATCCCCAATGGCATGGTCGTCATCCAGAATGGGCGCGTCGTCGCTGCGGGCGATGTCCGAATGAAGCTCCCGGCCGACACTCAGGTGATCGACGCTAGCGGCAAGTGGGTTACGCCGGGGATTGTCGCCGGTTTTTCGGGCCTTGGCCTCTCCGAGGTCGGCTTCGGAGCGGAGGGCGCGAACGACCAGGCGTCTGAGGGTCCGTTCAACGCCGCGATTGACGTGGCTCCCGCAATCAACCCCATGGACACGCCCGTGGCGGTCAACCGAGCCGACGGAGTAACGAGGGCAATAGTCGCGCCTTCGGCCGGCAAGAGCATCTTCGCGGGGCAGGGCGCGGTGATCGACACCGGCGCCGACATGGATCCGATCACTGCTGCTCGAAAATTCCAGTTCGTCGAGCTCGGCCAGGACGGCGCTCAAAAAGGCGGTGGCTCCCGTTCGTCGGCTCATGTCCTGTTTCGCGACGCACTTCGCGAGGCGGCCGTGCTCAGCCGCTATTCGGCACCCGTCTCCAGCACGGGTCGGGGCACGCCGGACGAACGTGAACGGCCGGTTGTTCGAAATCCCAACGAAACGCGAATTTACAATGCCCCGCGTCCAGAAGACGTCCTGCTGACGCGCTTCGATGCAGCAGCGCTGGTACCGGTGCTGCAGGGAAGGCAGTACCTGCTGGTCCACGCGGAGCGTGCGAGCGACATCCTGCAGGTCATTGATCTCAACCGCGAGTTTCCGCCGCTGAAGATCGTGCTCGTCGGTGCAACCGAAGGCTGGCTGGTGGCGGACAAGATTGCGCGCTCGGGCATTCCGGTCATTGCTTCCGCCGTGAATGATCTGCCCGCTTCGTTCGAACAGATCGCCGCCACCCAGTCGAACGTGGGCCGAATGCGCGCCGCAGGAGTTAACGTCTCGATCGGCATGATCGGCGATAACGAAACGCACAACCTCTTCATGGAACGCCAGTACGCCGGCAACCTCGTCGGACTGCGCAAAATCCCCGGTGCCACGGGAGTGAGCTGGGGCGATGCCTTGGCGATGATCACCTCACGGCCAGCCCAGGCTCTCGGCATGGGGGGCGAAATTGGAAGTCTCGCGCCGGGCCGCAGGGCGGATTTCGTAATTTGGTCGGGAGACCCTCTCGAGGCGTCAAGCGCCGCCGAGCACGTCTACATCGACGGCGTGGAACAGCCGCTGCAGACGCATCAAACGCGCCTCCTGGAGCGTTATCGGTACCTGCCGCGGACGGACCTTCCCAAGGCCTACGTTCATTGACCCTACAGCGGGCCTGCTCTTCTCCATTATCGCGTTCAGCGGAACCCATTTCGTTCCTTTCCCATCCCCTCGGCGCGCCCTGATCACGCCTCGGCGAAAGGCCCGCCGCCGTTGGCTGGAGAATTCTCTTCTTTCTCGCCGCCTGGCTGAACCCGATAGCCGCAGGATTATGGCGCAGGAGCGGCTAAAGGCGCTAAGGCGCTGGCGATGACACGCAAATTCTTCGGCACCGACGGAATACGCGGCAGAACCAATGCCGAACCAATGACGGCGGAAACCGCGCTTCGCGTCGGTCAGGCTGCTGGCGCGCATTTCCTCCGCGGCGACCACCGGCACAGGGTGGTCATCGGCAAGGACACGCGCCTCTCCGGCTACATGATGGAATCGGCGATGGTCGCCGGGTTCACGAGCGTCGGAATGGACGTGGTGCTCCTCGGCCCCATGCCCACCCCCGCGGTCGCGATGCTGACACGTTCGATGCGGGCGGACCTCGGAGTCATGATCAGCGCGTCCCATAACCCGTTTGCGGACAACGGGATCAAACTGTTCGGCCCCGACGGATATAAGCTCAGCGACGACGCGGAACGCGCGATCGAGCGGCGGCTAGAAAGCGAGCCGAAGCTCGCGAAGCCGGAGTTGATCGGCAGGGCTCGGCGGATTGACGATGCGCGCGGCCGTTATGTCCAGTTCGCCAAGGACACCTTTCCCGAGCATCTTCGGCTCGACGGCCTGAAGGTCGTCATCGATTGCGCGAACGGTGCCGCCTATCACGTCGCGCCGGACGCGCTGTGGGAGCTTGGCGCCGAGGTCATCGCGCTCGGAGTCACGCCCGATGGCCTCAACATCAACCATGACTGCGGCTCGACCCACCCGCAATTGATGCAGGAAACGATCATCGCCAGCGGAGCCGACATCGGCCTGGCACTCGACGGTGATGCGGACCGCCTGATTGTCTCGGATGAGAAGGGGCAGCTGGTCGACGGCGACCAATTGATGGCACTGATAGCTCTGGGTCTGAAGGCCCGCGGAGAGCTGAAGGGTGAGGCGGTCGTGGCCACGGTCATGTCCAACCTCGGGCTTGAGCGGAAGCTTGGGAACGCGGGATTGAAACTGCTGCGGACGAAAGTGGGAGATCGCTACGTGCTTGAGGAAATGCGCGCCCAGGGCTGCAATGTCGGCGGCGAACAATCCGGGCACATCATTCTGGCGGACCATGCCACGACCGGCGACGGGCTCGTCGCGGGTCTCCAGGTGCTTGCGGCGCTCGTCGAGGCGAAAGCGCCCGCGAGCGAGCTCCTGCGGCAGTTCGAGCCGCTTCCGCAGCTCCTCAAGAACGTGCGGTTCAACGGCGGCGCTGAACCTCTTAAAGCCGATAGCGTTCGAAAAAGGATCGCTGCGGCTGAATCGGAACTCGAGGGTCGAGGCCGCCTCGTCATTCGCAAGTCCGGCACCGAGCCCCTGATCCGAGTGATGGCCGAAGGCGACGACCAGGCGCTTGTGGAGCGGGTGGTCGACGACATTTGCGAGGCCGTACGAGCCGCCGCGTGAACGATTTCTTGGTAATTGTCGGTGAAACGACAATTCCGTGCGCATGGAAAACTTCGCCCCGCGGAGCGGGTCCAAGGTCAATCCGGTGGCCTCGACAGCGCGCGTCCTGATCATCGCCGGCTCGGATTCCGGCGGCGGAGCGGGAATTCAGGCCGATATCAAGACGATAGCGATGCTGGGCGGACATCCCATGAGCGCGGTTACTGCGGTGACGGCGCAAAATACGCTGGGTGTCGACGCGATTCATCCGATCCCGGCCGAGGTGATCCTTGCGCAAATGGACGCGGTCATCAGCGATATCGGCGTCGACGCCGTGAAAATAGGCATGATCGGAAGCGGGTTCGCCGCAAAACAGGTCGCTGCCCGCCTCCATGAGCTCAAAACACTGCAGCCCGGCATTCCGATCGTTTTCGACCCGGTGATGATCGCGACGAGCGGCGGCGTCCTTGCGGACGATGCGACGATCTCCGCCTTCGGGAAGCTGATGGACGTGGCAACCATCGCCACTCCGAACCTGCCGGAGCTCAAGCGACTCACCTCGGAGGAGGACCCGGTTGCAGCAGCCCTTCACCTCGTCGGACAGCATGGCTGTGCGGTGCTGATCAAGGGCGGCCACGAGGAGGGAGACGCGCTCGCCGACGCCCTCATCGAAGAGGACAATATGACGAGTTGGCAGGGCCAGCGGATTGACACGACCAGCACGCACGGAACCGGCTGCACGCTCGCCAGCGCCATCGCGCTGTTCCTCGCGCAGGGTTCAAGCCTGGCCGACGCGGTTGCCCGCGCTCGCGAATTCGTGCGCGTCGCTCTCCATGAGGCGCCCGGACTGGGCGGAGGGTCGGGACCGATCGGGCAGGCCGCTGTTCGGCTCGACGTCGGCGCGGGCCCCCGACTGAACCAAGTGACGGTCACGGGGACGAACTACGAGCGCTCCATTGCGTTCTATGGCCGGATCGGGCTCAAGCAGATCGTCGATAGTCCGGACACCGGTTATGCGCGTTTTGAGACCGCAGGCGGGGTCACCCTCTCTGTCCAGATAGATCCGGAAGAGAAGATCATCCCTACGACCGCCATCTATCTGGAATGCGATGATCTCGACGAGCGGGTCGAACAGCTCGCACGGGGCGGCATAGCGTTCGAGCACGGCCCACGGAACCAGCCCTGGATGTGGCGTGAGGCGCGGCTTCGCGATCCGGACGGCAACATCATATTCTTCTACAAGGCGGGCGAAACACGACGGTTCCCACCCTGGCGGATGGAAAACTAAGAGTTTTCCACAAATTGTGTCGGTTCGACGGCTGGACGCCTGCATTCGCAGGGGTGCAAGAGTCGACTCGATGCCTCGGCGTTGCACCTTCAAGCTCGAGCTCGATTTTCCACAGCCGTTAGCGGGTGTCGACGAGGCGGGATGCGCACCGCTTGCTGGGCCGGTGATCGCTGCCGCCTGCATCCTCGACCGCGATAGATTCCCGCGCGGGATTGATGATTCCAAGAATCTCCCGTTGGAGAAGCGGGAAGCCCTTTACGAGCGCCTGATGAAATCGGCCGTAGCCTGGGGCGTCGGGCTCGTAAGCGTCGAGGAGATCGACCGGATCAATATCTATTGGGGACGGATGCTGGCGATGAGCCGCGCAGTTGATGCGCTTGGGCTCGAGCCTGCATGGGTGCTCGTCGACGGTAACGCCTGCCCGAAATGGCAGAGACCTTCCAAGGCAATCGTCGACGGCGATGCAAAGTGCCGGTCGATCGCCGCTGCATCGATCATCGCCAAGGTAACCCGCGACCGAATCATGGCGGACTATGCGGTTCAATATCCGGGCTACGGCTGGGAAAGGAACCGCGGCTACGGCACGCCCGAGCATTGGCGTGCGCTCCACGCGCTGGGACCGACGCCACTTCACCGCCGCAGCTTTCCGCGGGTGCGCGCGGCCATCGATGGAACGAGCCAGCGGGACCTCGTTTTCGAAGAAATCGCCGTCGCCGAGTCCTTTGCGTCACACCCACCACAGGTTGAGTCCATCGAGATCATCGAGACTCAAGATGTTGTGGATGCACCCCGCACGGCGGCCTAATTGTAGCCCTTTCGAGACGCTCGTTAACGCTTGATCGCTTGACCACGAGTCCGCGCTGACTCACCTTCGCGAGCTTCGAAGGGGGCGGTCAATTATGAACCTCGTGGCGCGTATTTCGGAACGGCATGGTTCGTTGGCGCCAAATGCGCCAACTGCGAAGATCTTGCCGTTCAACGTCATCCTGCAGGGCGACTGCGTGGCGGAGATGGCGCGACTGCCGGACAAGTCGGTGGACATGATCTTTGCAGACCCACCCTATAATCTGCAGTTGGGCGGCGACCTGTTTAGGCCCGAAGGCAGCCGCGTCGACGCCGTCGATGATGACTGGGACAAGTTCGAAAGCCTCACGAGCTACGACAACTTCACTCGCGACTGGCTCGAGCAGGCACGGCGGGTGCTCAAGGACGACGGCACGATCTGGGTGATCGGAAGCTATCACAACATCTACCGGGTTGGAGCGCTGCTGCAGGACGCGGATTTCTGGATCCTCAACGATGTCGTCTGGCGCAAGACGAACCCGATGCCAAACTTCCGCGGTACCCGCTTCACAAATGCTCACGAAACCCTGCTCTGGTGCGCGAAGGACGAAAAGGCGCGTTACACTTTCAATTACCAGGCAATGAAGGCCCTCAACGATGACCTCCAAATGCGTTCCGACTGGGTGATGCCGATCTGCGCCGGCGCGGAGCGGGTGAAGGGGCCGGATGGATCGAAGGCTCATCCGACCCAGAAGCCGGAGGCTCTGCTTTACCGGGTACTCCTCGCTTGCACGAAGCCGGGCGACGTCGTGCTCGATCCGTTCTTCGGCACGGGAACGACTGGAGCGGTCGCGAGGCGTTTGGGTCGGCGCTGGATCGGAATCGAACGCGAGAGCGAATATGTGAAGGTGGCACGCGCGCGGATCGATTCCACGCTTCCCCTCGACGAGAGCGCCATGCGAACGGTGCGCGACAAGCGCGAGCAGCCGCGCGTAGCGTTTGGATTGCTGGTCGAAAGCGGGCTGGTCCCGCCTGGTACCTCGCTCATCGACGCCAAGCGCCGTTGGAGCGCAAAGGTTCGAGCCGATGGTTCTGTCCTTTGCGAACCGCATGCGGGCTCGATCCACAAGGTAGGCGCCGCGCTGCAGGAGGCGCCTTCCTGCAACGGATGGACCTTCTGGCACGTCGAGGTTGCGGGCTCGCTGAAGCCGCTCGACGCCTTGCGGCAACAGCATCTCGCCGCGCTGTAGCGGAGGCATGCGCACCCTTCTTCGCCCGACCGCATTCGTCGATTCCCCGTTCGGCCACGATGGCCAAGTCGCGCGACTTGCAGGCGGCCTCAGCTGGTTCGCCGCGGTCGAGTTCATCGCCGTCGATGGTCATCGGCGCATGTCGACCGAACTCGTGGCCGTCCAGGGCGTCGCGGCGCGCCTCGACGATGGCACGTCCGCGCAGTGGCAGGCCCTTACCTTGCCGCGGCCCCCATTGCAGCTGGGGGAGCGGACGATCCGCCTTGACCAGCCGCAGGTGATGGGCATCATCAATGCCACCCCGGACAGCTTCTCCGACGGTGGGCAGTTCGCCGACGGCGCCGCCGCGGCCGAGGGCGGCGCCAACATGGCAGCCGAAGGAGCCGCGATCATCGATGTCGGCGGCGAGTCCACGCGCCCGGGCGCCAAGCCGCTATGGGAAGGGGACGAGATCGAGCGCGTCGTCCCAGTCGTTCGCCAGCTCAGCTCCGGCGGAGCGGCCGTTTCGATCGACACGCGCAAGGCTGACGTCATGACGGCGGCGATCGAAGCGGGCGCGCGTATGATCAACGACGTGTCCGCGCTGACATACGACGATCGCTCCCCAGGCGTCATCGCGGCATCACAAGTGCCGGTGGTGCTGATGCATCACAAGGGTCCGCCCGAGTCTATGCAGGACGATCCGCGCTACGATGACGTACTCGTCGAAGTGTACCTTTGGCTCGAAGAGAGGATCGCCAAAGCCGAGGCTGATGGCATCGCACGTGACAAGATCCTCATCGATCCCGGCTTCGGCTTCGGCAAGAAGCTCGCGCACAATCTCGAGCTGATGAACGGGCTCGCGCTATTCCATTCCCTGGGCTGCCCGCTCGTGATCGGAGCGAGCCGAAAGCGCACGATCGGCGCACTTTCCGGCGAAGCGCCGGCCGCCCGCCGTCTGGGCGGGAGCATCGCTTTAGCGCTCAAGGCAGCAGAGCAGGGGGTGCAAGTCGTTCGAGTCCACGACGTCTACGAGACTGTCCAGGCGCTCAGGACTTGGCGGGGGATGCGCGACCAGGCGCTGACGCACCGGCTTTGAATACGATGACCATTGGGCCGAGCTCGTCGTGCGTGTCGCGTCTTTCGTTCACGGGGTCCCACAACGAGCTCACGCTGCCGTCGAAATAAAGCGCGTTCCGGGCGCCGAGCGCATCGCGGAAGAATCTGGCGAACTTGCCGAATGAGACCGGCTCCTCGCTGATGACGAAGACGGGCGTTCCATTCTGCTCGATCCCGACGCCGTTGCGCAGGTTCCGGGACTCGCCGTCGAGGTCGAACTTCGAGTTGATCTTCCCGTCGATGACCAACATCGGGCCCGACTGCGTTGCAAACCGGATGTCCGGGGAGGGCTCGTAGCGGCTGCTGGGTTGAATTTCGGCTTTGCCCGACCCGCGCACGAGAAAGACTCCATTGGGGAGAAGATGAAAGTTGCCGCCCCCGGTGCGCAGGTTGATCTTGTGGGCCTGCCTGCCTTCTTCAACGAACAATCCGATTGCGCGGCCCTTTTCGTCGAACATTCCGGCATTCATCGCGAAGGCGACGTTCCGAGCGTCCCGACCGAGGCCTGTTTCAAGTGCCGCAAAGGTTCGATAGGGAAAGCCCCGTCCATCAGCCAGTCGCAACTCCACTCGTCCGTTGGCCAGGGAGCAGGCGGTGAATCGACTGCCCTCAAAGCTCGCGGCAGTGCACGCCGATCGCGGGAACTGTGCCGGCGCCGGCTGTCGGCACGCGCTCAGGAAGCCAAAGGCCAGAAGAAACAGGCGCAGCATTGCCGCCGCACTCTAAAGCGTCAGGCGGCGGTCGTGTCGATCCCGAGGCCGCCAAGCTTCCGGTAGAGCGTCGAGCGGCCGATCCCGAGACGGCGTGCCACTTCGCTCATTCGGCCCCGGTAGTGGCCGATCGCGAGCCGGATGATGTCCGCTTCGATGTCCTCGAGGGGACGCAGGTGCCCATCGCTGCAGTACAGCGTTACACCCGGCGCTCCCGAGATCGCCTGTTCGCTTCCCGACTTGCTGAGCGTCGGAGCGGCGTCCGTGCGGCGGCCCGTAAAGCGTGACTGGACGGCGATGTGCGGGAAGTGCTCGGCGGTAAGCGAGCTCTCGTCGCACTGCAGCGCTGCGCGCAAGAGCACGCCGGCGAGCTGTCGAACGTTTCCCGGCCATCCGTATCGCATCAGGAGTGCCAGCGCGTCATTGCCAATCGACAGCGGCTTCGTCCCGACCTGGTCGGCCGTTCGGTTGAGGAGATGCCGCACAAGGGCCGGTATGTCGCTGCTGCGCTCGCGTAGCGGGGGGAGGACGACCGTGGTCGCGGCTATCCGGTCGGCGAGGCCGGGGTGGAAATCTTCCGGGAGGGGACGGCTGCTGGTGGCGATAACCCGCACGTCGACCGAATAGCTGCCGTTCAGGCCAACAGGACGAACTTCGCCCGTCGCGAGCATTCGGTCGAGCCGGTCCTGCGTTTCGAGCGGCAGAGTCGCAATCTCGTCCAAGATCAAAGTCCCGCCGTCGGACTGCACCAATTTTCCCGTTTTCGCCGAGAAAGCTCCGGGGAATGCGCCCTTCTCATGGCCGAACAGCTCGCTCTCGATGATGTTCGAAGCAATGGCCTTGCAGTCGAGCGTCAGCATCGGTCCCTTCGCGCGGAGGCTGGCGGCATGGATCGCCCGCGCAACCGTTTCCTTGCCGGTGCCCGCTTCGCCGAGAATCAGCAGGGGCAGGCGGTTGCGGGCGGACTTCGCCGCGACGGCAAGAGCTGCTCTGAATTCGGGCGCAGCGCCGACCAGCTGCTCAAGCTCCAGTGCCGGCGCGAACTTCTCCGAAACGGGCGCAAGCTCGCCGGACGGTCGCCGGCGATCTGCATTGGCAGCGAGCGCCTCGTGGAGGCGTTCAGGAGCTACCGGTCGCACGAGGAAATCGGAAGCACCCGCGCGCATTGCCTCGACCGCGATCGAAACGGTGTCGCCATGTGAAATGACGATGACGGGCAGCTCGGGTCGATGCTCGCGCAACGCGAGGATCAGCGCGGGTCCCTGCTCTGCGTCCCAGCTGCCGAAGATGCTTGCGCGCACTTCGCGCCCGTGCGGCCCCTGGAGGAGAGCGACCGCGACTTCTGCGTCGGCGGCGCCCACGACGCTCCACCCCGCCCGTGCGGCGATCGCAGCGATCAGTCGGCGCTCGTCGGCGTTGGCGTCGAATAGCAGGAGCGAGCGTGTCGGTTCTTCGCGCATTTTCGGCCTTTCGCGCCTGACCATATGCGCGAACCGGTAAAGGGGGGCTTAAGCAGGCTTCTTCACGGGGCTTGGGGAGTGCGGCTCGCCTTGTTATGGACGCCGACAATGCTTTGAAATCCAAAGGGGTGAATGATGGCCGAAGAGGAGTCGCTGCTCTCTAGTCCGCCGACGCAGGACGTCGCTGTGCACGTCCGGGACTATGAGCGTTTCACCAAATTGCTCAAATGGGGTGCGCTAACCTGCCTCGTAATCGGGCTCTTCGTCCTTCTGATTCTCAAATAAGGCATGAAGATAGCGGTTCTGAAGGAGGCGGCGGGTGAGACGCGCTGCGCCGCGATCCCCGACACGATCAAGAAGTACTCCGCCCTTGGCGCCGAATTGACGGTCGAGGGAGGGGCGGGCGCCGCGGCCTCCATCGCCGATTCCGATTTCGAGGCAGCTGGAGCGAGGGTTGCCGGCCGAGCCGATGCGCTGAACGGCGCTGGCGTCATTCTGTGTGTCAACGGACCTGATCCGCAGTCGCTAGGCGGCGCTCAAAAAGGCGCGTTACTGGTCGGCGGGCTAGACCCGCTGCGCCAGCGTCAGTGGATCGATGGCTATGCGAGTGCCGATCTTGAGGCGCTGGCGATGGAGTGGATGCCGCGAATCACCCGTGCCCAATCCATGGACGTTCTCTCGTCCCAGTCCAACCTTGCCGGATACAAGGCCGTCGTAGACGCCGCGGCGGCATATGGACGCGCCTTTCCGATGATGATGACGGCCGCCGGGACGATCAGTCCCGCCAAGGTGTTCGTGATGGGCGTGGGAGTCGCTGGGCTGCAGGCGATCGCCACTGCGAAGCGTCTGGGTGCGCAGGTCAGTGCGACCGACGTCCGGTCGGCGACGAAGGAGCAGATCCAGTCGCTCGGCGCTAAGCCCATTTTCGTCGAGAACGTGGCTGGGATCGAAGGAGAGGGAGCCGGCGGCTACGCGACCGAGATGTCGCCGGAGTATCAAAAGGCGCAGGCCGAACTCGTCTCCAGCCACATTGCCAAGCAGGACATCGTAATCACGACAGCCTTGATTCCGGGTAAGCCCGCGCCGCGGCTCGTCAGCGACGCACAGGTCGCGGCGATGCGGCCGGGCAGCGTGATCGTCGATCTTGCGGCTGACGCCGGCGGCAACGTCGAAGGGACCGTCGGGGGTGAGAATGTCGAAAAGCACGGGGTAACGATCATCGGCGCCTCGAACCTCACTCGGACTCTGGCTGCGGACGCGTCCGCTCTTTTTGCCCGGAACCTCTACAATTTCCTCAGTGCCTTCTGGGACAAGGAACAAGGCCGGCCGGTGCTCCCGCCCGACGATGAGATCGTCAAAGCTATCCGCCTTACTGAAGGCGGCAAGGTCGTGAACGAGCGGCTCACCGCCGCTTGAAAGGGTGAACAATCCCGACATCCTCGTCATCGGCGGCGGCATTGCTGGCCTGTCGGCGGCCGCGGCGCTTTCGAGCCATGCCGCCGTGACCGTGCTCGAGGCCGAGGAGCAGATCGGATTCCACTCTTCGGGACGAAGCGCGACCATGGTCCATTATGCGCTTGGCGACCGCATCGTCCGTGCCCTGACACGAGCGAGCCGCGCATTCTTTGACAATCCGCCGACAGGCTTCACCGAGACCCCGCTTGGCCAGCGGATGGCGGTGCTGGTCCATGCACGCGAAGAGGAGCGCGACGCATTGGAGGCGCTCGCAGGGGACATCTCGCCGTTCGCGAAAATCGAGCGACTGGACGCAGCGGGCGTTCACGCGCTCTGCCCTCTCCTCAAGGAGGACGCGCGTTACGGAATTGCCGACCTCGAAGGCCTGCGGCTCGACCCGCATGGCCTGCTTCACGGCAATCTGAGACAGCTTCGCGCTGGCGGCGGCGTTCTTCAGCTAGGTGCGCGTATAGCCCGCCTCGAGCACTCGGCAGGCTTGTGGACACTCACCAGCGAAAAGGGCGAGAGCTTCTCCGCGCCCATTGTCGTGAACGCGGCCGGCTCGTGGGCAGACGACGTGGCGAGGCGCGCACGAGTGCAACTCCTGGGCCTGCAGCCGATGCGCCGAACCATCATTACCTTTGAAGCGCCGGAGGGCACCGACCTCGACCGTCTGCCGTTCACCAAGACCATCGGCGATCAACTCTACTTCGCCCCCGAAAGCGGGCGGCTCTTCGCTTCTCCAATGGACGAGGTGCCGAGCAAGCCGGCCGACGCCCAGCCCGACGAATATGAAGTCGCGCTCGCCGCCCACCGAATGGAGGAGCGCACGATCGTCGAGGTCGGGCAGATTCACAGCAAATGGGCGGGCCTTCGGACCTTCACTCGTGACCGGCGCCCCGCCGTCGGCTTCGCGTCGGACGCGGAAGGTTTCTTCTGGCTCGCAGGGCAGGGCGGGTTCGGCCTTCAGACCTCGCCAGCGATAGCAGCTGTCGTTGAATCGCTCGTCGCGCGAACGCCTTGGCCGGTCGGCGATGTCGCGGTCGAGACGTTAAGCGTCGACCGTTTCCTCCGGCAGGCGGCATAGGTCCACCCATCGCTCGGCGACCAGGTCGAAAAGTTGCTCCGTCGGCACTTCTACCGACGTGTTGAGCGATCCGCCGGCAGGATAGACAATCTCAAAGCTCTTCAGCGAGACGTCGAGATAGACCGGCAGCGGCTGCTTGAGCCCGAAAGGACAAACTCCGCCGACGCGGTGACCCGTAGCTTCGAAGGTCTCTTCAGGGCCAAGCATCCGCGGCCGGGCGCCGAGCTCGTCCTTGCACTTGCGATTATCGAGCCGCGCGTCGCCGCGGGTGCAGAGCAGGAACAAATGGTCACCCGCGCGGACCGCCAGAGTCTTCGCAATTCGCCCGGGCTCGACCCCGAGCGCCTTGGCTGCAGTTTCGACCGTGGCAGTACTCTCCGTCACCTCGATTAGCTTCAGGTTCGGAGCGTTGCTCGCGAGCCAAGCTCTTACTGATTCAAGGCTCATTCGCCGATCAGGTGGAGCGCTATCTGGCGCTCAGGCGTGCTGCGACGGTGCTCGAAGAGATAAATGCCCTGCCAGGTCCCAAGGGCGGGCTGCCCTTGCTCCACCGGGACAGCAAGCTGGGTCGCGGTGAGCGCCGCCCGCAGATGCGCGGGCATATCGTCGGGTCCCTCAGCGTCATGCTCGTAGCGTGGACCTTCAGGAGCGATGCGCTCGAAATAGGCCTCGAGGTCTCGCCTGGCCGTGGAATCGGCGTTCTCCTGAATCAGGAGCGATGCCGACGTGTGCCGGCAAAACAATGTCAGGAGACCTTCGCGGATGCCGCTCCTCGCCACGAATTCCGACACTTCGTCCGTAAATTCATGAAGTCCGCGGCGCCCCGCGCGAATCGAGAGGATGGCGTTGGACTGGCGAAGCATGAGGTCGCCTAGCGCCGCGTGGGGCAGCATTCCAGCGTGCAAAATAAAAGCGCCCGCCCTGCGGCGAGCGCTTCTTAAACAGTTGAATTACTGAGGCG
>JBJMVK010000034.1:0-13102 GCA_045810725.1 Sphingomonas sp.
ACTTTGCGCCGCGCTCTTCCCGAGGAGCATGACGAGCTCGAAGACCTGCAGCGCCGCGCCTCGGTGGAGCTGCCGGAGTATCGCCAACAGCTGCTCGAGCATCCGGATGCGATCTATCTTCCCGAAGGGCAGATTGCGAATGGGCAGGTGATCGTGGCCGAGATCGCCGGCGAGATCGCGGGCTTCGCCGCGGTGGTCGGGGGCGAGCTCGACGGCCTGTTCGTCGAGCCGGATCTGTGGGGCCAGGGCATCGGTCGCTCGCTGGTCGATGCCGCCGTTCACGAAGCGCGGCGCCGCGGACTGGCATTGAAGGTGACAGCGCACCCGCGCGCGCGGCGCTTCTACGAGAGCTGCGGATTTAGTGTCGAAGGAGAGGAACAGACCCGCTTCGGGCCAGCGCTGAGGATGACGAAGTAAGCTGCCTTTTCAGCAGCTTTGATATTTCCAGTGCCGCCGCTTCCCCTCGCTGAGCCACTCGATGGCGGTGGCAATGCGCTTTTCGCGCGTCGCATCCTGCTTTGCTTCCCCGATCCATTCGAAATAGTCGCGCTGCGCTGAAGGCGGAAACGCTTCCAGCACCTCCTTCGCTTTGGGTGCCTTCGACAAGGCCGCGGCGAATTGGGGATGGAGTTCGACGGGCGGTTTTGGCGGGTGTTTCGCTTTTCGGGCCGCTGGAGCGCTGGCCAGCTCCGCGGCCCTGGCGATCATCTCGTCGAGATCCGAGGGCAGGTCGGCCAAGCCCGTGACTTTCCCGAGCTGGCCCATCGCCCCCTCCTTGACGTCGAACCCGAGCTCCTGGCCGCGCCAGAAATTGACGATCACATGAGCTTTAAAGCTTGCGGTGCCGAGGACGATCTTGCCGTCCTTGCAATAGGTCGGGTGGCTCCACTTCATCGCTTCCTCGACGCCCGGCATCATCGCGTGCACGCGTTCGCGGACCTTCTCAAGGATCGGCCTCGCGAACGGCTGAGCGTTTGCGATGTAGGCGTCGATGCGCGGCTCGCGTTTCACAGGATTCCTCCGCCCAGCATCAGCCGGATCACTCCGATGAGGATGACGAAGAGGTTCAGATTCCTGCCAGCGCTGCTCCTCGAGATCATGCCTATTACCGCGCCGATGATCGCTAGCGGGATGATCAGCCAGTTCGCCCAGCCGAGCAGAGGAATGAACGCAACGAGCGCGCAGATGAGCGCCACGACTCCGATGACGAGCGAGACCAAGTTGAACATGGAACTCCAATTAGCATCACTCGGGCGGCTGCGGGAGACGCGGCTTCTTGAGCGTCGCCAGCACGTAAAGCACGAGCGCGGTCCAGATGGCTGGAAAGGCGATCGCATGCGCGGTCGTGAACGGCTCTCCGTAAAGGAGCACCGCGATGAGGAACTGGAGCGTCGGCGCGAGGAACTGGAGCATGCCGAGCGTCGAATAAGCAAGGCGTTTGGCGGCGGCCGTGAACAGCAGCAGCGGCGTCGTCGAGACGATGCCCGAGAGCAGCAGCAATCCAGTCTCTCGAGCGCTCGAGCCGATCACGGGCTGCCCCGCGAGCGCGCCCCAGCCGAGCCATGCGGCCGCGAGCGGGAAAAGTATCGCTGTTTCCACTGTGAGGCCGGTCAGCGCATCGGCGGCGACCACCTTGCGAAGGAGTCCGTAGAGCGCGAAGCTGATGCAAAGTGCAAGGCTCATCCACAGCTGGCCGAGGGCCCCGGCTGCAAGAACGCTGATCCCCGCCGCTGCAATCGCGACCGCCGTCCACTGCAGCCGGCCCAACCTCTCGTGGAGCACGAACCGGCCGAGAAGCACGTTTGCGAGCGGGTTCAGATAATAGCCGAAGCTCGCCGCCAGGATGTGGCCGCTGGTGACGGCATAAACGTAGAGGAGCCAGTTAAATCCGATGAGTAGCGCCGTCAGGAACAGGATCGCGAGCGTTCGCGGGTTCGAAGCGGCCGACCGGAGCTTGCTTGGCGCACGAGTGACGAGGACGAGCAGTGCAAGAAACGGCAGCGACCAGAGGACCCGGTGGGCGACGATGTCGATCGCGGGCATGCCCGCGAGCGACTTGAAATAGATCGGCAGTACGCCCCACAGTGCGTAAGCGGTGAGGCCGAGTGCGAAGCCGCCGCTCGAACGCGGTGCATGGATTCGGGCCGCCGCACCTTTGGGGCTTTCGGGCGCATTCATTTTGCGGGCGCGTAGCCGCGGTGAGCGTTCAGTGAAAGCTTATGTTCAACGGCGCATTAGTTGAAAGCCAGCGGGCGGACTGTCATCGTTGGGGGAGGGGTGAACATCTTGTCGCTGAAACGTCGCCATATGCAGCCGGTCGCGCTCGGCGCTACGCTCCTCGCGGCGGCGCTGCTCGCCGGCTGCGAGACGAAGCCGAAGCTCCCGCCCGGTGTCCATCCGAGCGTCGAGGTCGGGCCGCCGCTCAAGTCTGAGACCTGGAAGGGCGTCGCGACCGCAGACGATCAGGACCGGATCGCGCGCCTCGGCCTTGCCTGGCAGGAGGCGCTCGGCGAAGCGAAGAAAGCCGATCCTGCAGACGTCGCAAAGGAGGGCAAGTTGCTCCTGCCCAGGGCGGCGCTACCAAGGCCCGCTCCGACCCCGGGCAGCTACAATTGCCACATGATCACGCTCGGGAGGGCCAGTCCCAAGGCCAAAGCCTTCGAGAGCTTCAAGCCATTCTTCTGCTACGTGGAGGTCGAGGGCGATCAGCTGACCATCGTCAAGCAGACCGGCAGCCAGCGGCCGGCGGGGCGCCTTTGGGAAGACGACGATGCGACTCGCCTCGTCTTCCTCGGCAGCCTCGCGCTCGGCAATGAGGACCAGCCGCTTGCCTATGGCGACGATTCGAAGCGCAACATGGCTGGGGTGCTTGAGCGGATCGCGCCTTTCAAGTGGCGGCTCGTCATTCCGTGGCCGCAGAGCACATCCAAGCTCCAAGTTTTCGAGCTGACCCCGGTCGACTTCGCTTCCCAGCCGCAGTGAGCGAAGCGGGGCTGCTCGCGGACCCGTGCGAAGTCCGCGCCATCCTCGTCGCATCCGCCAAGGCGGGTCAGTCGATCAGCTATTCCGAGGTGCTGGGCCTCCTCGGGCACCATTTCACGAGGCCCAAGATGCGCCAGCTCTGCAAGGTGTTGGCCTTTGTCGACGACGAGGCGGAGGAACACGGCGAGCCGGAGCTCGCGGTGCTGGTGGTGCGTCAGTCCGACGGGCTGCCCGGGCAGGGCTGGTGGGTCGGAGGTGCGAAGAAGCACGGCTACACCGGCCTCAGGGAGGGCCCAACGGCCATGACGCTGATCAGGAAAATACAGGGCCAGGCCTTCGATTATTGGGCGGGACGGAAAGCCTAGCATTCGCTAAGCGCCGCCAGATGGCCGAGCCGCGTACTTTCACGATCTCCGAGGACGACGACGGAATCCGGCTCGACCGTTGGTTCAAGCGGCACATGCCCGAGGTCAGCTTCAACCTGGTCTCGCGCTGGGCCCGCACCGGCCAGCTGAGGCTTGCCGGCAAGCGCGCGCTTCCTGGCGACAGGGTCGAGGCAGGCCAGGAGATTCGCGTTCCGCCGGCGGAAGCGGCGCCAGCTCGCCCGCAGCGGCCGGAGAGGCGGCGCGAGCTGCTCAGCGAGGACGAGGAACAGTTCGTTCGCGACATGGTGATCTACGAGGACCCGCAGGCCTTCGTGTTGAACAAGCCGCCCGGGCTCGCGACGCAGGGTGGAACCAAGACAAACCAGCATCTCGACCGGCTGCTCGACGGGCTGGCGGGCGAGGCGGGGCGACCCAAGCTCGTTCATCGGCTCGACAAGGATACGTCCGGGGCGCTGCTGGTGGCGAGGAGTGCGCGTTCGGCGGGCCATTTTGCCAAGGCTTTCTCAGGGAGGACCGCTCGGAAGGTCTATTGGGCGCTGGTGGTCGGCGTGCCGGACGTGGAGCAGGGCGTCGTCGATGCGCCGCTCGCAAAGCAGCCTGGGACGGGCGGCGAGAAAATGCATGTGGACCAAGAGCATGGACTGCCGGCGAAGACGCGCTGGCGGCTCATCGACCGCGCCGGGAACCGTGCAGCATGGCTCGAACTCCAGCCGCTCACTGGGCGCACGCACCAGCTGCGCGCGCACATGGCGGCCATCGGTCACCCGATCGTCGGCGATGCGAAATACGGCGGGGCAGAGGCGTTCCTGACGGGCGGAATCAGCCGCAAGCTCCACCTTCACGCGCGCCGGATCCGGATCGATGCGCCGGAGGGCGGCGCGATCGATGTCACTGCCGAGCTTCCCGCCCACATCACAGAAAGCCTCGCAACGCTTGGGTTCGATGTCTCGGCGGGAGATGCCCTCCCACTCGCGCAGCGACCGGAGCCCTCCTTGGAAGCGAAGCAGCGCAAGGTCGCTGCCGCCGCCAAAGCCCGCCGGCGCGAGCGGCGCGGAGAGCGGCGGGCGCGCGGAAGCACGACGCGCAAGCGCCGCTGATGCATGAGCTGGCAGGGCCCGAATGAACCGGCTCGCGATCTTCGATTGCGACGGGACACTCGTTGACAGCGGCGCGACCATTTACCGAGCGCTGTCGGCTGCGTTCGACCAGAATGAACTCAACCTTCCGGAAGCCGAGACCTGCCGCAAGGTGATCGGCCTCAGTCTCGTGGAAGCCATGGCGGCCCTTCTCCCCCACGCTCCGGCGGAACTGCACCGATCGCTTTCGGAAGATTACAAGCGCGCCTTCTGGACGCTGCGCTCCGCCGGCGAGGTCGAGGAGCCGTTGTTCGACGGGGTCTTGGAGCTGCTGGACGCGTTGGAACATGACGGCTGGCTTCTCGCAGTCGCTACTGGCAAATCCGACCGCGGTCTCAGGCATTGCCTCGAGAGCCACGCGATCCACGCGCGCTTCGTTTCACTCCAAACCGCCGACCGGCACCCTTCAAAGCCACATCCATCGATGGTCGAACATGCGATCGCAGACGCTGGGGCTGCGCCCGAGACCTGTATCGTCGTGGGCGATACGAGCTTCGACATGGCCATGGCGGTAAATGCGGGTGCGAGGGGGATCGGGGCCGGTTGGGGCTATCACGACGCCGGCGAGCTCCTGGGAGCAGGCGCGATCGCGGTCGCGGAGCAGCCGCTCGATGTCCTCGCGGCGATTGGAGTAGAGGCCAATGGATGACGAGGCACTTTGGCGCGGCCGGCTGCTGATCTACTCGCTCGTGCGCTTCGGCGGAGTCGCGATCTTCTTCCTCGGCCTTGTTATCATGTACACCAAGCTCGTCCGACCCGGCGGCTGGCCGCAGCTCGGCGCAATCGTTGCGATCCTCGGCGCGATCGACGCGTTGTTCGCGCCGCGCCTCATGAAGCGCGAGTGGGATCGGCGGGACCTGGAGAAGAAGTGAAGCGCTTCTGGAAGGACGTGGCGGTTGAGCGGAAAGGGCTTGGCTGGACCGTCGAACTCGATGGCCGGCCCGTGCGAACCCCGGCGCGCGCACCGCTCGTTGTTCCAACCGAAGCTCTAGCCGACGCCATGGCCGTGGAATGGCGAAGCATCGAAGCTGAGCTCGAGCCGCGTGCGATGCCCCTTACGGGTCTTGCAAATGCCGCGATCGATCGCGTCGAGCCCGAACGCCGGGCGTTCGCCGGCGGTCTTGCGAGATATGCCGAGGCGGACCTCGCCTGCTATCGCTCCGAATGGCCTCCTGAGCTAGTCAAGCGCCAGATCGAGAGCTGGGACGGGCTGCTCGCGTGGGGCAGGCGGCGCTTCGACGTCGAGTTCTCGACGACGTCGGGCCTACTGCATGTGCCGCAGCCGCAAGCCACGATTGACCGTTTGTCACAGGCGGTCGCCGAGCTCGATTCGTTCCATCTCGCAGGCCTTTCGCCCCTCGTGACCACGGGCGGTTCGCTGCTTGCAGCACTGGCCGTCGAGCAGAAGGCGCTGGGCGCGGAGGAGGCGTGGGACGCAGTCAGCATCGATGATCGCTGGCAGCTGGAGCAATGGGGCGGCGATACAGAGGCCAGGGACGCGCTCGAAGGAAGGCGGCGCGACTTCTTGGCGGCCGCAAGGTTCCTCGAACTCCTGGACTAATGTTCAGGGCCGATCAGCTCGCGGACGAACTCGACGAGGCCTGTCTGCCGAACACGCTTTGACCGTTCAGCGCTGACGATCGCCCGCACCTGGGCGAGGCACGCGTCCATGTCGCGGTTCACCAGGACATATTCATATTCGGCCCAGTGATCGATCTCGTCGGCCGCCCGGCGCATCCTATCCGCGATGACCTCGCTCGAATCCTGCCCTCTGGAGTTCAGTCGTTGCTCGAGCTCGTTCAAGGAGGGTGGAAGCAGAAAGATGGTGACGAGGTGCTCACCGAAGTCCGGCTCGAGCTGCCGCGCTCCCTGCCAGTCGATATCGAACAGGATGTCGCGGCCCTTGCGGAGCGCCTGCTTCACGGGCGCTTTGGGCGTTCCATAACGATGGCCGAAGACATGCGCCCATTCGACGAACTCGTTCGCTCCGACCATCCGGTCGAACTCGCGATCGTCGACGAAATGATAGTCGCTGCCTTCGACCTCGCCGGGGCGCATCGGCCGGGTGGTCGCCGAGACCGACATCGTAACCTCAGGGTCAGCGCCCAGTAATAATCGCGAGATCGTGGATTTGCCTGCGCCTGACGGGGACGAAAGGACGATCAGCAGTCCGCGGCGCTCGCGAGTTCGGTGGTCCATGGCCGCTCTTGCTTCGGCCGAGCCGTGGCCGTCAAGCGATGGAATGCTGCAATGCACAAAATGCCGCTTGAAATGGTGCGCCGCACCCTATATTGTGCAGTGCAACACAAATTTAGAGGAATGTTCGAATGGCAAACGAAACCAAGGTTGAAGCTCAGGCTGCAGCCGAAGCTCCGGCCAAGGTCGCCGAAGTTGTTGCGGACACGGTCCAGACGATCGCCAAGGAGAGCACCAAGGTTGCCAAGCGCGAGCGCGCTGCGACCGCTCGCCGGGTGAAGCGCACGGTCGCCGCTGAGAAGGCCGCGACTGCTCGTACCGCTCGCCGGACCCGTTCTGCCACTCGCAAGACCCGCACGACCGCGCGCAAGACCGCCGCGGCCGCCCAGAAAAGGATTGATACCGTGACCAGCAACAAATTGTTCAACGGCTTTGACGCCGTTCCGGCCTTCGCGCCGTTCCAGACGCTCTTCGCCGAGGCGAACGAGCGCAGCCAGGAATTCAACAAGCGTGGCCAGAAGGTCGCCGAGCAGCTCGCCGATCTCGCCCGTGCCAACGTCGAGGCGATGGTCGAGGCTGGGCGCGTCGCGAGCGAAGGCGCCCGCACGATCGGCCAGGACGTGGTTGCTTCGGGCCGCGATGGCGTTGAGCAGGCTGCGGACGCGATCCGCTCGCTCGCCGAGGCGAAGTCGCCGACCGAATATCTGCAGCTGCAGAGCGAGTTCGCGCGCGCATCGTTCGACCGCGCAGTCGCCGAGACCTCGAAGCTGACCGAGTCGCTGGTGAAGCTCGCCGGCGAGGCGTTCCAGCCTCTTTCGAATCGCGCCACGGCCAATGCCGAGCGCTTCAACACGCTCGTTGCCTGACCCTCTCCCCTCCTAAGTCCAGGCAACGATCTCTGGCGGTCGCTCCAACTAGGAGCGGCCGCCAATTTTTTTACGCAGCTGCTGCAAACTGCGGGCTTGCCGCGTTTTCGCGGCTTGCCATATTTTAGAGTCTCATGATTCCGAAGTTGATCAGGATGGCCACCGGCCCAGAAGACGACGACGGCCTCGAGGAGATCGAGACCGGGGTCGCCACGCGTACGCGGCCCAAGACCAAGAAGCCGTCCAACTACAAAGTGCTGATGCTCAACGACGACTACACTCCGATGGAGTTTGTCGTGCTCGTTCTTCAGCGCTTTTTCTCGATGAGTATCGAGGATGCGACCCGGGTCATGCTCCAGGTTCACCAGCAGGGCGTCGCCGTGTGCGGGGTCTTCACCTACGAGGTGGCCGAGACCAAGGTCACCCAGGTCATCGACTTTGCCCGGGAGAACCAGCACCCGCTGCAATGCACGCTTGAGAAGGCGTGAGTTCGCTCGCTTGTAACGCTGCCCGCACCCGCTAAAGCGCCGGGTCGGTGGACAGCATCTGGATCAAAGGCGGGGGCAAGCTCAAGGGCGAGATACCGATCAGCGGCGCGAAGAATGCGGCGCTGACACTCATGCCGTGCGCGCTGCTCACGGCCGAGAAGCTCACGCTGAAGAACCTGCCGCGCCTCGCGGACGTCGATACCTTCAGCCACCTTCTCAACCAGCTCGGCGTGTCGACGCACGTCGCCGGCGTGAAGAAGGGCGAGATCGGCCGACGAATGACCCTGCAGGCGGACGACATCGTTTCGACGGTCGCGCCTTACGACATGGTTCGAAAGATGCGGGCATCCGTGCTGGTCCTGGGGCCGATGCTTGCCCGAATGGGCGAGGCCACGGTGTCGCTGCCGGGCGGCTGCGCGATCGGCGACCGCCCGATCGACCTGCATCTGAAGGCGCTCGAGAGCATGGGCGCGGACATCGAGCTCGCCGCTGGCTACGTAAAAGCGAGCGCGCCCAAGGGGCGGCTGGCGGGCGGCGACTTCAGCTTCCCGGTCGTTTCGGTGGGCGCCACTGAAAATGCCGTCATGGCGGCAGTACTCGGGAAGAGCCGGACCCAATTGTTCAACGCGGCCCGTGAGCCCGAGATCGTCGACCTTTGCAACCTCCTCGTCGCGATGGGCGCAAAAATCCGCGGGATCGGATCGTCGCACCTCATCATCGACGGCGTCGAAGGCCTTGAAGGCTGCGAATATGAAGTGATGCCGGATCGCATCGAGGCGGGCAGCTATGCCTGCGCAGCCGGAATCACCGGCGGCACGATCGATCTGGTCGGAGCCCGTCCCGAGGACATGCAGGCGACGCTGAACGCGCTCGCCCAGTGCGGGCTTATGATCGAGTTCCACAATCGCGGTATCAAGGTCGGCGCCGATGGTGGGATGAAGCCGCTGGCGCTCTCGACCGCGCCGTTTCCGGGGTTCGCCACCGACATGCAGGCGCAGTTCATGGCAATGCTGTGCCTGGCTCAGGGCGACAGCTTCCTCGAGGAGACGATCTTTGAGAACCGCTACATGCACGTGCCCGAGCTGAGGCGCATGGGCGCTGACATCGACATCCATGGCCGTTCCGCGATCGTCCACGGCGTCGAGGGACTGACCGGTGCCAGCGTCATGGCTACGGACCTTCGTGCCTCGATGAGCCTGGTGCTCGCCGGGCTGGTCGCTGACGGCGAGACCGAGGTACTTCGCGTTTATCACCTCGACCGGGGCTACGAGCGGCTCGAGGAAAAGCTGAGCGCCGTTGGAGCGACGATCGAGCGGCGGAGCGGCGGCTAGAGCTTCTTGAAGAAGCGGATGCTGCTCCGTTCGTAGCCGAGGTGCCGGTAGAAGGCGTGGGCAGCGGCTCGGCGATCGTTGCTCGTGACTTCGACGAGCTTGCAGCCTTCGTCGCGCATCCATTGTTCCGCTTTTTCGACGAGCATGCGGCCGATGCGCTGGCCCTGCGCTTCCTCGGCGACCACGAGGGCGGTAATCCGGCCCAGCGGGGCAGGGCGGTGGACCACGACGCGCCGCCCAACACCGCACATTCCCACGATCCTCTTCTCGAGCATCGCGACGAGCGGTGTTTCGCCCGTCTTCTTCAGCGCCTTGAGATTCCTTCGAAGCGTCTTCTCGTCGATTTCGTGCCCCAGGTAGCGGATCAGTTCGACGAGGCGCGGGGCATCGGCACCCTTCGCTTCTCGGATCATTGGCGTTGGAGGCGGCTTCGGCTTCGGCCGCCGCTCGGGCTCCGCATTCGGCCTCGCCCGCGGCTTCCCTCCAGCGCGTGCGGGCCGGCTCGGCTCAGGTTCTGAATCGTTCGCTGCGCGGTTGATCTTCTTCGGCTTGCGCCTGCGCGGCAGCACTGCGACGTCGAGCGAGGCGCCCCAGTCCTTCGCCCCGAGGTTGCGCAAATAATCCTCGACCTCCTCAGGTTTGGCGGACGGGCCCTTCTCGTCCATTCCGAAGACCGCTTTCCCCGAAGGATCGGTAAGGCCGACCTTACCGAACCGGCGCTTGGTCGGAACCCGCACGCGCGAGCGGACGAGCTTCAGGCCCCGGTTCCGCGCGGCTTCGGCGAGCTCGTCGAGCTGCTCCTTGTCGCTCATAAGGAATCCATCACGTGGAGGATGAGGCCAACGAGCCCGCCGACGATCGTGCCGTTGATCCTGATGTACTGGAGGTCCCGGCCGACCGCGGCTTCGAGACGTGCGGTGACGGTTCGTGCGTCCCAGCCGCGGATCGTCTCGGAGACGAGCTTGACGATCGATCCGCCGTAGCTCGCGGCCATGCCCACGACGGCCCGGCGTGCAAACTGATTGATCGCGCCCCTGATGCGATCGTCTTTTTCGAGCGTCCCGCCCATCGATTTCATCACTTCGCCGAGCTTGCCCGCGAGGACCGCATCGGGGTTGCGCGCGGCCTTGATGATCGCTTCGCGGCCCTTTTGCCAAATGGTGTCGAGCCACAGGCCTACCGACTTGTTGTCGAGCAGCTGCTCCTTGATCGATTCGACCCTGTCGCGTGTCTCGGCCCGCGTCTGGAGATCGTTCGCGAGTTGCGCCAGGGCTTCTTCGATCTTGATCCGAACGGGATGTGCGGGATCGGTCGACATTTCCACGGTGAGCTTTCGAAGCCCATCAATGATGGCATCGGCGAGCCTGGTGTCGAGGCCGGCGAGCTTCAGCACCCAATTGGCCTTCTTGTGGACCATCTGGCGGATCAAGGGCTCGTTCGCGTCGAGCGCGCGCGCGGACCAGCGGATGGCGGCTTCGAGCATCGGAACATGCCGGTCCTCGTTGATGGCCGAGGCAAGTGCATGACCCAGCAACGGTGAAATCTCAGCCTTGCGCAATCGCGAGCTCACCGCGCCCTTGACGATGCCGCCGAGGCGTTCGTCGTCGAGGCTTTCGAAAATGTCGGCAATGAGGCGCGACGCCCCGGCGCGGATTCGTGTGCCTTCGCCGGCAGGCGTCTGGAGGAATCGCCCAGCGGCGCCGGCTACATCGAGCTTCTGCATGCGCCGGGCGACCACGCGCGGGATGAGGAAATTCTCGCGTATGAAACTGGCGAGCGCTTCGCCGATTCGGTCCTTGTTGCGCGGGATGATGGCGGTGTGCGGGATCGGTAATCCGAGAGGATGACGGAACAATGCAGTCACCGCGAACCAGTCGGCGAGGCCGCCGACCATTGCTGCCTCGGCGAATGCCTTCAGGTGGGAAAGGCCCGGATATAAGTGCTGGAAGGCACGGGTGAGGGCGAACACCGCCGCCATGGCGACGAGGAGGCCAGTCGCGACTGCCTTCATTCCCTGAGCGCCGGGCTGCGCCGGGTTGAAGCGGGACAGGGCATTGTTGGTCATCGTCCTCATGCCGGCTCAATAGCTGAGCCGGCGCCGAGGTTCATCACTCGGCTGGGACTGGGTGTCCGGATTCGTGCGCGCCGCTCCCGATAAAGCGGTGGAACAGCTTTCCGATCCGGGTTTCGATCGAGATTGCGATCGAGAAATAAGCGGGAACGAGAAGCAGCGTCAGGACCGTCGAGAAGATGAGACCGCCGATGACGGTGATTCCCATCGGCGCGCGCCAGCTGTTGTCACCGCTTATCGATATCGCTGTCGGAAGCATGCCGGCGACCATCGCGACGGTGGTCATGACGATCGGCTGGGCGCGCTTATGTCCAGCTTCCCAGATGGCCTTGTTCTTCGGCATACCCTGGTTCATCATTTCGACCGCGAAGTCGACCAGAAGGATCGAGTTCTTCGCGACAATCCCAAAGAGCATCAGGATTCCGATGAGGACGAACAGGGAAACCGGCTGTCTGGCGATATGCAATGCTATCGCCGCGCCCAGAGGCGCGAGGATGAGCGAACCCATGTTCACGAACGGCGCAAGGAAGCGCCGGTAGAGCAGGACCAGCACCGCGAACACCAGCAGCACGCCGGACATCAGCGCAACCGCGAAGTTGAAGAGGAGCTCGGCCTGCCACTTCTGATTGCCGAGATTCATTTTCTCGACGCCTTGCGGGAGGTTCTTGACCGCCGGTAAGACGTTGATCTTCTCCCAAACGTCGCCTTCGACGACGCCCGGAGCGAGGTCTGCCCCGATCGCAAGGCGACGGAGCTGGTTCGATCGATTGATGGTCGTCGGACCCGAGCCGAAGCCGATGTCGGCAACGGCCTTCAACGGCACAGATCCACCACTTGAAGTCGGCACCGGCAGGTTCTGGAGCGTCGAAAGATCCCGCCGGTCATTCTGGGAAAGCGAGACCTGAATCGGAACCTGGCGGTCGGACAGCGAGAATTTGGCGCTGTTCTGCTCAATTTCGCCAAGGGTCGCGATGCGAATCGTTTGGCTGAGAGCCGCCGTCGTCACGCCCAGATCGGCGGCGAGATCAAACCTCGGCTTGATCGTGATTTCGGGCTGCGCAAGGTTGCTTCCGACGCGCGGTGCCCGAAGACCGGGGACGGTCTGCATCTGCTTGGCAATCGCATTCGCGACCGACTCGAGCTGCGCGGGATCCTCGCCGCCGAGGTAAAGCATGATATCGCGTGAATCTCCGTCCGGTCCACCGCCCTGCTGGCTCTGGAAGCTGACGCGCGCGTCGGCCATTGAGGCGAGGACCGGCGAGAGGTTGCGCTCGAACTCGGTGCTCGTCACGGCGCGCTTCTTCTTGAGGACGATATTAACGTGTCCTTCGCCGACGTTGATTCGCTCAAAGACGCGCTCGACGTTGGGATCCCTGCTGATGACAGCCGCAGCGTGGTCGACCACGGCCTCAGTGTCCTTCAGGGTGCTTCCAGGCGCCATGGTGATGTTAGCGCGTGAATAGTCGCTGTTCTGCGGCGGGAAGAAGGACGTCGAGAGGGTGCCGAAGAGGACGATGCTGAGCAGCAGGGTTGCAAATCCCGCAGCGACCATCGCGAGGCGGTGGTCCTGGAGGCGCGCGTTGGTCCGCGCTGCAACGATAGCATGCCATTGGGCAAAGTCGGCGCCGCTGATGCGGGGCACCAGG
>JBJMVK010000035.1:0-14095 GCA_045810725.1 Sphingomonas sp.
CGTGCGAAGACGTGATCCTCGACCGGCGCGAGGATTCCACCGAGCGGCTGGTCGCGCTCGCCGAGAAATATAAAGGGACCGACGTCGAAGCTGAAAAGGCGGCCGCCGAATGGCGATCGCTCCCCGTTGCCGAGCGTCTGTCCTACGCGCTCGTAAAGGGAATCGACGCGCATATCGTCGACGACGCGGAAGAAGCACGCCAGCAGTTCGATCGCCCGATCAAGGTGATCGAAGGCCCGCTGATGGACGGCATGAACGTCGTCGGGGACCTGTTCGGCTCGGGCAAGATGTTCCTGCCCCAGGTGGTCAAGTCAGCGCGCGTCATGAAGCGCGCCGTGGCTCACCTCATCCCGTTCATCGAAGCCGAGAAGGAAAGGACCGGGGCGACCCAGGGGAAGGGCCGCATCGTCATGGCGACGGTCAAGGGCGACGTTCACGACATCGGGAAGAACATCGTCGGAGTCGTTCTGCAGTGCAACGGCTTCGAAGTCATCGACCTTGGCGTGATGGTGCCGTGGCAGGACATCCTGAAGGCCGCGAACGACAACCGGGCCGACATGATCGGCCTGTCAGGCCTTATCACTCCGTCGCTCGACGAGATGGTGACCGTCGCTGGTGAAATGCAGCGTGCGGACATGAGGTTGCCGCTGCTCATCGGCGGGGCGACCACCAGCAAGGCGCACACCGCCCTGAGGATCGACCCGGCCTACGAAGGACCGGTGATCCACGTGCTGGACGCGAGCCGGGCGGTTGGAGTGGCGTCCTCGCTCGTGTCGGACACCCAGCGCGAACCGCTGATCGCCACGACCGCCGAGGATTATGAAAAACTCAGGAAATCGCGTGAGCGCAGCGGCGAGAGAGAATTGTCGAGCCTCGAGGAAGCGCGCGCCAACGCATTTCCATACGACCCGGCCGGAAAGGCCCCGGCGCCCGCCTATCCCGGGCTCCACCATTTCGGAGAGTGGCCCTTGAAAGACCTCAAGGCGTCGATCGACTGGACTCCATTTTTCCGGGCGTGGGAGCTTGCCGGCACCTATCCCGCAATCCTCGACGATCCAGTGGTCGGCGAAAGTGCCAAAAGCCTGTTCAAGGACGCCCAGGAAATGCTCGACCAGCTCGTCGCCGAGCGCTGGGTCACCCCAAAGGCAACGGTTGGCCTCTGGCGCTGCAAGCGTGAGGGCGACGACGTCCTTGTTCTTGCCGGAAATGACTGGACCAGGCTGCCCTTCCTTCGGCAGCAGGTGAAGAAGCGCGAGGGGCGCTCGAACATGTGCCTCGCGGATTTCATCTCGCCCGATGGCGAGGACTGGATCGGCGGCTTCGCGGTCGGGATTCACGGCCTCGAGCCGCATCTCGAGCGGTTCAAGCAGACGGTCGACGATTATGACGATATCCTGCTGAAGGCACTCGCCGACCGGCTCGCCGAGAGTTTCGCCGAGGTGCTCCATGCCCAGGTTCGTACCCGGCTTTGGGGCTATGCCGACGAGCATTTCTCGAACCAGCAGCTGATCCGCGAAAAGTACCACGGCATCCGACCTGCGCCCGGCTATCCGGCATGCCCCGACCACAGCCTGAAACCCGCGCTGTTCAAGATGCTCGGCGGGAATCCTGGCGAAGTCACGCTTACCGAGAATTTCGCGATGCTTCCGACCTCCGCCGTGTCGGGATTCTATTTCGGGCACCGCGACAGCCAGTATTTCGGCGTTGCGAAGATCGGCCGCGACCAGCTCGGCGATTATGCCGAGCGGCGCGAGGTCACTGTCGAGCAAGCCGAGCGGTGGCTTCGGCCGAACCTCGACTAGAGCTGTTTGAGGACGGCAGGCGAAAACAAGGAGTGCGGTGAGTCGGCTTCGAGTCGCTCGCGCCGCGTCGGCCAGCTTCGCTCCCACTTGCCCCAGAGCGATCGTTCCGCGGCGGTGCCAAGGCCGTCCTGGAGCGAGCGAAGGTCTTTGTCAGCTTCGTCGAGGAGCCTCCTGTCGTTCTCGACAGCGGGGACCTCGAAGCGCTGGTCGATACGACCGAGATTCGAGCGCGCGGCGCCGATGAGGAGCCGGGCAGTTGGACGATTCGGTTCATCGCGCGCCAGCCGCAGCGCAAGGTCGATCTCCCCGAGGAGCGAGGCGGCGGTGAGTTCGCTGCCAGCGCCTGTGCAATTCGAAGGCGCGATCGAGCGCACGTAAGCCGCTATCCCCTCGAGGACCCGGCGCGGTGGTTCAGGCCCATCGAATTCCTGAGTGATGAGTCCGTGGATGAACTTGGAAAGGTCGGGCCTTGCCCGATCGCGGCTGACAATCCGCTTTGCCGGCTCGCCCGCGAGATCCGGTATCGGCTTGGGATTGAAGGTGCCATCGCCCCGATGGCTGCTGAGGATGGACGTGGTCACGTCGGCTGTTCCAGGCGTCCCCGACACTCCCGGGAAATGAAAGTCCGGATTGTTCCGGCCATTGCGATGACAACTGGAGCAGCTGAGGCCGACGCGCGCCGCCTGGCCGCCGAGGAGCAGCGGCGCCCGAAAAGCGATCCGTCCGATCTCCGCTGACCGTCGCTCGCTCCGATCTACCGGCGGCCGATAGCATTCGGGCGGAAGCGCGTTCACGCGTTCGACGGGGATGCCGGGCGCCAGCCAGCGCACCTCACGGATCGGAAGCTGCGAGGGCGCGTCCGCCGCGACCAGCAGCGCCGCGCCGATCAGGACTGCGGCGCGTGGCCGTCCCTGATCCACTGGCGCAACTCATCGGCTTCGGCACAGCCGAAGGTGCAGATCTCGTCGAGCCGCGCGAGCATTGCCCGCGCGCCCTTCAGATCGTGGCGCTCGACCAGCAGCTCGCCGTAATATTCCGTTGCACCCCTGTGCTTCGGAGCCGCGGTAAGGGCTTGCCGGTAATAGTCCTCGGCAAGGCCGTAATGGCCGAGCTTGCGGTTCGCGAAGCCGAGATAGGTCAAAATATCAGGGTGCGCTCCGAACACGTCTCGCGCCTTTTGAAGCGAGACAATCGCGTCTCCGTACCGGCGCTCGTGAATCAGGCTCACCGCTTCCAAATAGGCGCTATCGGCCTCGCCTGCGCTGGCGAACAACAGCTCGCCCGGGCCCGTGATCATGGCGGCCGGCTGTCCCAGCGCGCCTGTGATCGAGCTGATCGCCTCGGTGAGCGCGCCCGCGTCGTCGCAGGTCGTCCCGCATGCGGCCTGCAGCTGCTTGAGAGTTGCCAGTTCCGCTTCTGCTTTGTCGCGCTGACCGAGCTTGGCGTAGGTGATCCCGAGCTGCTGGTGTCCGATGATCGACTTGCCGTCGAGCCTGACTGCACGTTCGAGGTATTTCTGCGCCCCTTTATAGTCCTCGAGGCCCATCAGCGACATGCCAAGCACCGCGTTCATTTTGGGATCCTTCGACGCGACATCGTAGACCTTGAGGAAGGACTTCTTCGCGTCGGCATATCGATGCGTCTGGAGTGCATCGAGCCCCTTTTGATATTCGGCCGCGGGGTCATAATCGGGTGCCGAGACACTTGGTGCGCTCGCCATCGACCCGCCCGTGTCGGCGGCGGCGAGGATCGGTGCGGCGGAGAGTAGAAGCGCGGCGCGCGCGGCGAATATCGACTTCATCTGGAAACCCCCTATCGCGTCGACAGACCTATACCATCCTAGTGCCTCGGGAGGGACCGAAAGGTTCAAGTCTCGACGGAACGTCCGCAACCCACTAGCCGAACGAGGGCCGTGCGCAGACTGCTCTTACTCCTGCTCCTTCTCGTCGCCCCCTCGTTCCTCCAAGCGCGAGGGATCGAGCCGGAGCTCGTCGCCGAAGGGCAGGCGCCTCCAGGCGGCGAAGTCGAGCTCGCGATCCACATGCGGCCCGCGCCCGGCTGGCACGGCTATTGGCTGAACCCCGGCGACGCGGGCCTGCCGATGGACGTGAAGTGGCAGCTGCCCAAGGGCTTCTCGGTCGGCCCGCTGCGCTATCCGGTGCCCGGCCGGCTCGAGATCGCGAACCTCATGAACTACGTCTACGAGCACGACTACGCGATCCTCGTGCGCCTCAAGGTCCCCAAAAGCGCGGCGGGCACGTTTCCCATCCGGGCCGATGCGCACTGGCTCGCCTGTACCGACAAGATCTGCGTGCCCGAGGAGGGGCAGCTCTCGCTCGACCTTGCGGCCGGAAGCGGAACCTCGGGCCGCGCCGAGTTCGATGACTGGCGCCAGAAGCTTCCCCAGCCGCTCGCGAGCATCGCGCACTTTGCAGTTGCGGGCGACCAGATCCGCCTTGCGATCCCGCTTCCAGCGAGCGTCGACGTCGAAGAGCCATACCTCTTTGCGATGACCGACGGACCTGTCGACTATGATGCGAGGCAGGACTTTAAGCGCACCGGCGACACGCTGATCGCCGAGCTTAAGCGCAAGGGCCCGTCTCCTGCGGAGCTTCGTGCGGTGATTGCGTTGGGCAACGGACGCGGGCTCGAGCTTCGTGCCTTGCCCGGACCGGTGCCCGAAGGAAGACCAATGGGTTCGCTGCGCTGGAAAGCGGCAATCTGGGCGGTGCTCGGCGCCATCGCCGGCGGAATTCTCCTCAACCTGATGCCCTGCGTCTTCCCGATCCTTGCCTTGAAGACGCTGCATATATCTCGCGCCGGCGGAGAATCGGCGCACGCTCGCTCGGACGCTCTTTCTTATAGTGCAGGCACGATCGTCGGCACCGGCGCGCTGGGTGCTGCCCTCCTCGCAATCCGCGCCGCCGGTTCGGAGGCCGGCTGGGCTTTCCAGCTGCAGGATCCGCGCACGATCATGCTCCTGCTGCTGCTGGCAGTCGCAATCACCTCGAACCTCGTCGGCCTGTTCGAGCTTCCCGTGCTCGGTGGCGCTTCGAGGCCTGCCGGAGGTTTTGCAACAGGTGCGCTCGCCGCCTTCGTCGCCACCCCCTGCGCGGGACCGTTCCTCGGCGCTGCGCTCGGCACGGCGCTCCTCCTTCCAGCGGCCGGCTCGATACTCGTCTTTGCCGCGCTCGGGTTCGGGCTCGGCGTTCCGTTTCTCGTGGTTGCTTTCGTGCCGGCGCTGCGGTCGAAACTCCCCAAGCCGGGCCCGTGGATGCGGCGCCTCCAGCAATTGCTCGCCATTCCAATGGCGGCGAGCGCGGCCGCAGCATTGTGGCTCCTCTATCGCCAGGCTTCCTACCCGGCACTTCTGTTCGCGCTCTTTGCTGTGCTGGCGCTCGTCGTCTGTCTCTATTTCACCGGACGGATGCAGCGCGCGGGGCGTTCCGGTGCCTGGTTCGCCGCGTCACTTTCCCTGCTCGTCGTGATCGCTGCAGTCGTTCGCGTCCCGGCTTCGCACGGGCTGCATTTTGCACCGGCTTCGGGGGCGGAGCCGTGGAGCGAAGCTCGGGCGAGGACTTATATCGAGCAGGGCAGGCCGGTCTTCGTCTATTTCACGGCGGACTGGTGCCTGAGCTGCAAGGTCAACGAGGCAAGTTCGATCGACCGCGATGAAGTGCGCGACGCATTCCGCAGGTCAGGCGTGCAGATGCTCGCGGGCGACTGGACCAATGGCGATCCCGTGATCACTCGATTCCTTGAAAGCCAGGGCCGCGCCGGCGTTCCGCTCTATCTTTGGTACGCGCCCGGCCGCCCGGTCGAGCAGCTTCCGCAGGTGCTCACTCCGGCGATGCTCATTTCCCGCGCTCAGGCGCAGCAACGCCGATAGGCTCGCGGGCCCAGGCCTTCTTTCCGCCGACCCAGGTCTCCAGAATTTCCGTACGAGCGAGCTCTTGAGGGCTCGCCTTCAGTGGGTCGCGGTCGATCAAGACGAAGTCGGCCCATTTCCCCGGCTCGAGCGCGCCGATCCTATCCTCGGCGAAACCGGCATAAGCGGCACCGCGCGTATAGGCTAAGAGCGCCTGTCCGAAGCTCACGCGCTCGTCCGGATACCAGCCGCCCGGCGGCTGGCCGTCGATGTCCTGCCTGCTGATCGCTGCCGAGAGCCCGGGGAAAGGGTTCGGGGACTCCACCGGAAAGTCCGTGCCGAAGGCAAGCCTTGCCCCCGTCAGAAGCATCGACCGCCACGCGTAGGCGCACCTCAGTCGCTCCGCATCGAGCCGCTTCTCGGCCATCAGCCGGTCACTCGTCTGGTGTGTCGGCTGCATCGACGCGATGATCTTCGCCCGGCCGATGCGTGGCAGGTCCGGGCAGTCGACGACCTGCGCATGCTCGATACGCCACCGACGGTCCTTCCCGTACCTGGAGTTCAGCCACTCGTAGGTGCTGATGACCTGTGCATTGGCGGCATCGCCGATCGCGTGCGTTGCGATCTGAAAGCCGCGCGATGCCGCGCTGTCTGCAAGGGCGCGCATCTCCTCGTCGGAATGAAACTGGAGTCCCATCGTATCCGGCTTGTCGGCATAGGGGCGCTTCAGCCACGCGCCCCGGGAGCCAAGCGCCCCATCGGCATAGAATTTGATCCCGACCATTCGTAACCGGTCGCGATAAAGCCATTCCGTTGGTCGCGGCACTTCCTTGATGAGGTGGAGTTCGTCGGCATAGACCATGAAACGGACGTTAAGCCGTCCGGAATCGCCGGCGCGACGCATCGCCTGCCAGTCGGCGAGCGACGTGCTCATCGACCCGACCGCCGTGACGCCGTAGCTCAAAAGAATGTCCTCGGCCTTTGCCAGCGCGAGGTCCGCCTCGGCAACGGTCGCGGCTGGAACGGCCTTCGAGATGAGGTCCTTTGCGTTGTCGACGAAGAGACCGTTCTCGATCCGGCCGCCGGGCGGTGCCGGGGTCGCAGGCGTAACCCCGGCGGCCTTCATCGCCGCGCTGTTGACGACGAGGGCGTGCCCGTCGACGCGCTCCAGCACGACGGGTCGATCGCCCACGGCCGAATCGAGGTCGGCAGCGGTCGGGAAGCGCTTGTCGGGCCAGAGCTCCTGGTTCCAGCCCCGGCCGATAATCCAGCGAGCATCGGGATGGGCGGCGGCGTAGGCGCCGAGCCGCGCCTTCAGCTCGTCCAGCGAGCTGGTCCCGACGAGGTCGAGCTGAAGCGCGCTGAAGCCGAGGCCAAGCACGTGGCCATGCGCATCGATCAACCCGGGCAGAAGCGTCCTGCCCTCGCCATTGATCAGACGGTCGGCCTTGCTGAGCCGCGGCGCCCGGTTCGCCATCACTTGCTTCACGCGGCCATCGTCCCCGACGAGCAGGCTGCCGAAATGTTGCAACTTGCCGCTAGTATCGACCTGGATTCCGTTCACGTTGGAGATGAGCGTATCGGGAAACGCTGGCGATGCGAGCAGCGCGGCCGCCAGCGCGAGGAGGGCCTTCTTCATGATCGACGCTTAGCATTGTCCGGGCCCAAGTGAACCGCTACGCCTCGCCACCAATGCTCGAGACCGCCTCAATGCAGCCGCCCTCAATCGAGGACATCCGCGCCGCCGCCGAGCGCATCAAGGGCGCGGTCATCAGGACACCGATGCTGGTCAGCAGGACCCTGTCGGAGGTGATCGGCGCCGAGGTCTGGCTCAAGTTCGAAAATCTGCAGTTCACCGCCGCTTACAAGGAGCGCGGCGCGCTCAATAAATTGCTGCAGCTGACCGCAGAGGAGCGCGAGCGCGGAGTCATTGCCGCCTCGGCCGGCAATCATGCGCAGGCCGTCGCCTACCATGCGAAGCGCCTCGGCATTCCAGCGACGATCGTCATGCCGGAATCGACGCCCACCGTGAAGGTGACTCAAACCGCGGGGCACGGCGCGACAGTCGTTCTCTATGGCAAGATCGTCGACGACGCTTTCACGAAGGCACGCGAGCTGGCGCTCGAAAATGGCTACGTCTTCATTCACGCCTTCGACGACCCGCAGATCATCGCCGGTGCCGGGACGCTTGGCCTCGAAATGCTCGAGGACGCCCCTGACCTCGACGTGATCACCGTGCCGATCGGAGGTGGCGGCCTCATGTCGGGCGTCTCGATCGCGGCTCGTTCCATAAATCCCGGCATCGAGCTGATCGGGGTCGAGGCTGAGCTCTATCCCTCGATGAAATGTGCGATCCACGACTGCCAGATGCCGTTGGGCGGCGACACGCTCGCAGAAGGTATCGCCGTCAAACAGCCCGGAGCGCTCACGTCACGCATATTGAGACAATATGCGAACGACGTCGTCCTCGTGTCGGAACGTGACCTCGAGCGGGCCGTGTCGATGCTGGTCGGGATTGAAAAGACGGTTGTCGAGGGCGCGGGTGCCGCGGGTCTCGCCGCGATGCTTGCCGAGCCGGAGCGGTACAGGGGGAAAAAGGTCGCGACGCTGCTTTGCGGCGGCAATATCGACACCCACCTCCTGGCGAACGTCCTCGTGCGCGATCTCGTCCGCCAAGGGCGCATCGCCCGGCTCCATGTCGCGGCGCACGACCAGCCCGGCGCGCTCGCGGCGATCACGTCCAAAGTCTATGAAGCGGGCGTCAACGTCATCGAGATCAATCACAGCCGCATCTTCACCCGGCTGCCCGCAAAAGACACGATGATCGAGGTCGAGTGCGAGGCCCGCGACCCCCAGTTGATCGACGATGTCGTGGCGCGACTCGAAGCGGCGGGATTCAAGGTGGAGCGGGCTCAGCTCGACTGATTTGCGTGTCGGAAGCCCGACACTTTGCTGTCTCTCCAAGGGACAGCCTGCAGATTCCATCGCATTGGCGCGTCCAAACTCTTTTCAACGGCGTTTACCAGTCGCATAAACAGCTGCGTAACCAACTGAGTGAGGTCCGCGGGTGAGCGCACCATTTCGCTTCCCCAAATTTTTCGTAACGAACCCGAGCCCGTGTCCGTATCTCCCGGGCAAGGTCGAGCGGAAGGTCTTTACCGAACTTACCGGCCGTCACTCGAGCGAACTCAACGAAGCCTTGGGCCGCATCGGCTTCCGTCGAAGCCAGTCCGTCGCTTACCGGCCGAGCTGCATCGATTGTTCGGCTTGCGTCTCGGTTCGAGTCCTCGCCTCGGAATTCGAGGCCAGCTCGACGCAGCGAAAGCTGCTTCGCCGGCACGCTGATCTCGAAGTCAGCGCATGCAAGCCCTGGACGACCGACGAGCAATATCAGCTGCTCCGCAAATATCTCGCGATGAGGCATCCGGGCGGCGGCATGGCCGAGATGGACGAAAGCGATTTTGCAGACATGGTCGAGCAAACTCCCGTTCGGACCTATGTCATCGAATATCGCGAGCCATCGATCGGCGGCGCGCCCGGCAAGCTCGTCGGCGCCTGCCTTTCGGACCAGCAGAGCGACGGACTGTCGATGATCTACAGCTTCTTTGATGTCGGGCCCGACGCGAGGAAGGGGCTCGGGACGTACATCATCCTCGACCATATCATTCGTGCCGGCCGCGCCGGCCTGCCCTACGTATATCTGGGCTATTGGGTCGAAGGTTCGACCCGCATGGCCTACAAGACGAGCTTCAGGCCGCTGGAGCGGCTGGGCCGTGATGGCTGGCGCCGGGTCGACGAGGCGGAAGAGGAGCCGGCAGGCAAATCGATCGTTCTTCCTTCCCGCCGCTCGCGAAGCCGGCTCCTGATCGACGCCTGAAGTCAGACACGCCGGGTTTTCCTCCGCCAAAGCGAGGCTATATTCGGGCGATCGTCTCGTCGGGGGGCAAGGATGAAAAGATACTTCGTGGCGCTCGCAGCGCTCGTGTCATTGACGGCTCCGTCCTCGCTCTTCGCACAGGGAGCGCCCAAGTCCGCGCAGCTCGAGCTCGCCAAACAGGCCGAGCAGCTGAAGGCGGGCGAATGGGTGTGGAAGCCCGAGATCGCGCCCACCGGACCGGTGCTGGTCTATGTCGACCTCGGCCGCCAGCGAGCAACTGTCTATCGCAACGGCGTGCGCATCGGCGTTTCGACCATCTCTTCGGGGAAGGACGGGCATGAGACTCCAACCGGAGTGTTCACGATCCTCGAGAAGAACAAGGAGCATCATTCCAAGACCTACAACGATGCTTCGATGCCCTACCAGCAGCGACTGACCTGGCTCGGAGTGGCGATGCACGCTGGCAACCTTCCCGGCTATCCCGCGAGCCATGGCTGCGTTCGCCTGCCGATGGAGTTCGCAAAGAAGCTTTTCGAGGTGACTCCGATGGGAGGTACGGTCGTGATCGCCGGCGGCCACGAGGATCCGGTCAAGCGTCCGGCTGCGGGCGTGCTTGCTCCCGCGATGGCGGGTATCACGCCGCCAGCGGCGAGCGTGCTGACGCCCGACGGGGCATATACCTGGACTCCCGAGGCAGCGGCGAGCGGGCCTGTCTCGATCATCATTTCAACGGGTGACCAGCAGGTCGTGGTCCTCAGGAACGGCGTCGAGATCGGGCGTGCCCACGCTGACGTCCAGCAGCAAACGAGCCAAACGCAGGTGATGACCTTCGCCGGCGGCGCCGACAAGCAGTGGATCCAGGTCGGGGTATCCGATCTCACCGGCCAGAGTGCGGAAATCATCAGCACAGAGCGGGTCGAGCAGATGCACCTTCCGGCCGCGTTCGTTCAGGACATGCACTCGGTGATCACGCCCGGAACGACGGTGCTCGTGACGCAGGCGAGTGTCAGCGGCGGATCGACCGGCGAGCAGGCAACCGTCCTCGACGCCGACGATGGAAAGTCGAACTAGGACCTGCCGGCGGGTGCACGCAGGAATTTGCGCCGGGCGACGACAATCGCGACAACGATGCCGATGCTGAAGAGGGCGGCCTCGGCCCCCGCGGCGAGCAGATGGGCCAGGCGGTCGAACACCGGATCGCTGAACGGGTGGCTGACGAGGTCGAGGCGGAGCCGCGACTGAGGAAAGCCGCGCGACAGTCCCTCGAGACTGCCCAGCATCAATTGCCCGCCCACTAAGGATATGAGTACGCCAGCGGCGGCGCCGCATGCCGCCGCTATCACCCCGGCGCGCCTCGCCGATGAAGTTCTCAAGCCCAGGGCCGAGGCGAGCCCCACGGCCGCTCCGATCAACGCGCCCTCGCTTGCGCCGGTGATATTGCCTGGCGACCGCCCGACGAGGAGCGTGAAGGCATCGAGCCCGAGGAGCTTGCCGAAGGCGCCGACGAGCAGGCCTCCGGCCGCCCCCCCGACGACCATCCATGCGAGGGAAGCCGGCCGCGCAAACCGCGCGATGGCGATCCCCACGCTGACGCCGGCTGCCCCGATCAGTGCGACCAGTGCCGTCACGCAAAGCAGCACCAGCAGGATCGAGAGAGCGCCCGGGCCAGAGCGAAGCGGTTCGGACGCGCCGGCAAAACCGTAGACCAGCCCGCCGATTGCTCCTGCGGCCACTCCGCCCGCTATTCCGGCGGAAAGGGTGATGACGAACTCGCGCCAGCGTTGAGACTGTTCTGCCGTGACGCGCGTCTCGACCCTTTCGGCTCCCTCCAGCACTTCGACAGGGGCGATGAACCGATAACCGTGCTTGGGAACGGTTTCGATGAAGCGGGGCCGGCCGGCATCGTCGCCGAGCTTTCGCCGCAGGGTCTTGATGCACTGGGTGAGGGCTTCGTCGGTTACCGGGATGCCGCGCCAGACTTCGTCGAGGAATTGGTCTTTCGGAACGAGCCTGCCGCAGTCGCGCACAAGAAGCGCGAGGGCGTCGAGATACCGTCCATTGAGCTCGACCGGCTGGTCGCCTGAAATGAGCCGCCGCTCGCGCGTATCGAGCACGAACCCTTCGAACGCAAAGCTCTCGTCCATTTTCAGCAAAACCTCACGACTTGCTCATGCCTTCCACTTCTCTTGGAGGCGAGATGCCCGTCGTTAGCATGCATGGAGGCTGGATAATGGCAAGCAATGCAAATGGGGGTCACGCTCGCGCCGTTCCCTTGAGACTCGTCGGGTGGGCCGTTCCGGCAGGCCTGCTCACCATTCCGTGGGTGGCCGACTGGCCCTGGTCCGCGGGTGATTTCATCGTCGCGGGCGCGATGTTCGCGATCGTCGGCGGCACATTCGAGCTCGCTCTTCGAGCCTCGGGCAATGTTTCCTACCGGGCCGGCGTGGCAATTGCTCTAGCAGCGGGGTTCCTGCTCGTCTGGATCAATCTCGCCGTGGGCATGATCGGCAGTGAAAACAATCCGCTGAACCTCCTCTTCTTCGGAGTCATCGGCGCTGCGCTCACGGGATCGATCATCGGCCGGTTCAAGCCCGCCGGCATGGCCCGTGCGATGATCGTGGCCGGCGCTCTCCAGGGAGCGATAGGCATCTGCGTCTTCATTCTCGACCTTGGCGCCGGAGAGCCCCCGGGCGCGCTCGGGCTCCTTGGGCTCATCGAGTTCTTCGCGCTGATGTGGCTGATTGCTGCCTGGTGCTTTCGAAGGGCCGAGCGCGCATAATGAAGATGCCATGATGCATGCCCTCATGAACCTTTCCGCCACCCGGAAGCACCGACCCGGCGCAGGAGGGCTGGCAAGTGAATGTGTCAGGGACGGCGATCCGCCCCGTGATTGATGAAAAACGGTCAGGCGCGCTCGACGAACGCGGGCTGCTTGAGCGCATCAAAACGCATGACGTGGACGCGTTCGAGAGGTTGTACCGGGTATATCAGCCGCGCCTGACGCGGTTCCTCAGCAACCTCTTGAGGCGGCCGCATCTGATTGAAGAGGTGCTTGACGATACGATGATGGTGGTTTGGCAAACGGCTGGAAGCTTCCGAGGGACGAGCAAATTGTCCACCTGGATCTTCGCCATCGCCTACCGCAAGGCGTTGAAGGCGAGGGTGCGCTGGCCGGACCCGGTCGAAGACGACCAGCAGGATACCCAGGCGAGCAACGATCCTGCCCCAGACGCGGAGCTGCAACGGGGCCGGATCCACGACGCGCTCGTGACTGCCATGGCCACGCTCTCGACCGAGCAGCGAGCGGTGGTCGATCTCACTTATTTTCACGAGCTCGGATATCGAGAGATCGCCGAGATCCTGAGCTGCCCCGTTGATACGGTGAAAACTCGCATGTTTCACGCCCGGCGGCGCCTCAAGCAGGCGCTTCCCGGCACGTTGGCCGATTGGCTTTAGGGAGAAGGCCGATGCCAGACATCGACCAGACGATGATCGAACCTCACCACGAGGCCGAAGAGCTGCTTCCGTGGTACGTTACGGGACAGCTCGGCCTGGACGAGCAGGCGCTCGTCGAGGCGCATGTCTCGAGCTGCGCGCATTGCCGGCGGCAGCTCGCCTTCGAACGACGGATGATCGACGAATTCGCCGCGATGACGCCCGAAGTCGATAGCGGCTGGGCACGACTTCGACGGCGGATCGAACCGCAGCAACGATCGAGCTGGTGGGACAAGTTCGCGCTCGATGCTTCCGCCATGTGGCAGGCATTCAATCGGCCTGCGGTGGCGGCGCTCGCGACGGCGCAGCTCGCTTTCGTGGGCATCGCCGGGGCGCTTCTCTTCTCGCTCAGCCAACCCTCTTACAAGGCGCTCGGTTCGCAGCCGGCCCCCCAAGCGGCAAACGTCATCGCGATGTTCCGCGCCGATACGAGCGAGGCGCAATTGGCCGACCTGCTGCGCACCAACAATGCGTCTGTGGTGGGCGGACCGACCTCGAGCGATGCCTATCTCCTGAGCGTGCCTGGTCCATCACGAGAAGCGGCAATCGCGGCCCTCCGCTCGGACCGTCATGTGCTGATGGCCGAGCCGATCGACGGAAAGCGGTCATGAAGAGGCTGCGGCGCCTGGTGGCGGTCTGCGCCGCGGCCGCCGCGCTCGCGCTTGGCGTGTCCGCGACGGCGCAGGGATCCAGGGCGGTTGCGCCGGACCGGCAGGTCCTAGTCATGGTCCGCCACCCGCCCGACCATTTTCGTCCGAGCGGATCCTATGGCGGTGGCTCCGGCTATGGCGACGATCTCGCCCGAAGCGCGCGCGAACGCCTCGCCCGAGGGATCGCGCACGATCATGGACTGAAGTTCGTCGACGGCTGGCCGATGCCGATGATCGGGGTCGATTGTTTCATCATGGCCGTGCCCGATGGCCGCTCGACCAGTGCTGCCGCCCAGGAGCTCTCGCATGATTCGAAGGTCGCATGGGCCGAGCCCGTCGCGATGTACCGGGCGCAGGCCGCTCCCGCTTCGCACAACGATCCGCTTTACGCCGCGCAGCCTGC
>JBJMVK010000036.1:0-5499 GCA_045810725.1 Sphingomonas sp.
ATCGCCGCCGGCGCCTTTCACAATGACGTGGTTGCCGTTGCGAACGAGCACGTGCTGTTCGCCCATGAGCACGCTTTCGCGCACAAGGAGGCGCTGATCGATGCCTGCCGTAAGCGGGTGCCGAGCTTTGAATATGTCGAGGTGCGTGACTCGGAGGTGCCGCTTGGCGACGCGGTGAGATCCTATCTTTTCAACGCGCAGCTAGTGACTCCGCCGGACGGTGAAATGACGCTGATCCTTCCAGTCGAAGCTCGCGATACCGCTTCCGTGTGGGGCTGGATCGAGCGGCACTTGGCGGGCAACGGCCCGATCCGCCGTGTCGAGGTCGTCGATGTCAGGCAGTCCATGGCGAACGGCGGCGGGCCCGCATGCCTGAGACTGCGGGTGGTTGCGGATCCCGCGACGGTCGATCCGCGATTCCTCGTCGACGACGCAAAGCTCGACCGCGTTGCGGAGGTGATCGAACGCACATGGCCGGAACGGTTCGCGCATGATGACCTGCAACGGCCCACGTTCATCGCGGAGGTCGAACGTGCCCGGGCGACGCTCCTCGAAACGCTTGGACTTTCGGAGCTCCAACTCGCCTAATCCCGTTTTGGGACGCGTCGCCAAGTCTTACCGCGACTTTAACCCTGTTCTTTAGGATCCTAAGGGCGCAAAACCGCCACTGAGGCGTTGATGCGTTAACGATGGCAAAGCTGAAGAAAATCGGTCGGCTGTTCACGATCAAGACGCGCTTTGAAGCGTGGCTCGTGATCTACGCAATCGCGCTTGGTGCAGTCGAACGCGGCCGCCACTATCTCGAAACATATCCTGGCTTAGGTGGCTGGCTGTTGGCGATTGCCTGTACGGGAGTTGTGTTCGTCGCCGGAGCGAAGCTGCTGGATTCCGTGCAGCCGCCCGAACCATCCATCGCTGCTGGACCTTATCGCGCGATCCTACCTCGCCGTTCGATTAATGGTCGTAATCGACCCACGCGCCTGCAGAACCGTCGTGGTTCAGCTTCACCGATTTCACATCGCATAGATTGACGTCGGTCCAGGTTACCGGACCCTTGCCGTTGACCTCCGCGCGGATGTCGAAGGCACAATCCTTGTCGGTGAAGTTGATCGCGCCGCGCGCCCCGGCGGCAGGAGCCGTCCCGAGCGGTTTCCAATCCTGAGTCCCGGCACGTCGGATGGTGAGGTTCGCAAGTCCTGCCCCCGTACCGTTGACGAGGGTGAAGTTCGACGCACCCGCGAAAGCCGCCGCGGCTGACGCGAGCAGGGGAACGAGAAGAATGACCCCCTTGGACATGAGCGCCACCATACATCGGCGACGCCCATTGGGGAATGTCTGACTTGTGTCGGGTTTAGGCTGCGCTGAGCTCCGCGTAGCTCGGCCGGCGTCCGCTCCAGAACACCGGCGTTGGCGCCGGCCCGTGCGTGCCCGCCTCCTTGAGCGGAAGGGCAGTCGAGCAGAAGGCGCATTCCGCCGACATCCGGCCGATCAGCCAGTGAGTCCGACCGCAGCCGGGGCAGTGGTTGACTTCACCGTCGTGATAGACGGCATGATAACCCCGCGCGCTCGGATTGAAGACATTCCGGCGCGACTCGATCGAACTGAGCATGGTGCTTTCCTTCGAAACCATTTGAACTCTCCAACGAGCGGCGAGTCGTTAGGTTTCAAGGATGATCTGCTTCTCGGCCTGATCTGTCATTCAAGAGCAACACTCATGTCTCAGCTTGGGACATTCTCGAACTTTGGCCGCTCCTCTTACGTCTACGAAACCGATCGGGTGTGGATATTAACCATCTCTTAGGCATTCTCGATAGATGGTCCACGGGTTCTCTAGCGGAGGGGGGACCAGTGGAATCTAACGAGCGTTACTACCGGCGACGGGCAGTTGAGGAACGGATGGCTGCTCAAAGGGCAATGACGGATACGGCGCGGGCTTGGCACGCCAAGCTTGCTGAGGATTTCGCCGAACGCGCCAGCGTTGCCACCGCGACCACGACCTCCATCTGTACGCAGGCCGCTGTCGCCACCTGATCTTGTCTCCATCGGCATTTCATATCACCAGCGGGCTGGTGGAAGATTGGGAACAGTTCTTCGCAGAGAAAAGCCGCCGCCGCTTCGACCGGGAGCGGAATGAGCGCCGTCGAATGGTCGCGAAACTGACCATTGCCGCTGCAATATTCGGATTGCTGCTTGCCAGCGCAATCGCGGACTGGCCATTCTGACTTAAGCCATCGAAGGCCCGCCCCCGCGCCAGAGAGGGCGGGACCCCCTGTGCCGGCGCGGTCAGCCCCCGTCGGCGACCCGCATGATACCGCACCGGCAATCTGCTGCAAGTAAACAAAAGTTTTATGGAGCTGCGCCTATACTGGGGCTTCGTCTCCACGATCGCCAGCCCGAGCCAGTCTCGACTAACGCGGCGGACTTCCTCCCTCGCATGAGAACATCGGATGCCCGCGCTGTCGCGCAATCCGGCCGCCCCTACGAGGCCCCCGCCGCCGTATTGGCGAAGGGTTGCGCCTGCCACTTCCTGCCCCTATGTCGCGCCCCTGCCGTTTCCCGGTACTCGCGCGCCCGTAGCTCAGCTGGATAGAGCACCAGACTACGAATCTGGGGGTCGGAGGTTCGAATCCTTCCGGGCGCGCCACTAGTCCAGTGTACGTTCCGGACACATGGGTCACAGATCGTTCCTAAGACATAGGTGACAACCTCGGGCCGAACGGGCTGTCGAGCCTTTGCAACGTTCGTTGTTCGAGATCGATAAATCGCACGTCGTAATGCATGAAGCTGACGAGCCAAATACCGTCGTCGACTTCCTTGAAGCCGAGGCGCAACCCGACAGCGCGGGCAGCCGCACAGATCTTTCAGGCTCGCCGTTTTCCTCTTAAGGCCTCCCGCGATGCGACCGCCGCTGCTTGTCACCCTTTTCCTGATGTCCGCCTGCTCATCGGCTGGCGGCCCTTATCCCTCGCTTCAACCGCGTGCGGCCGAGGCAATCGATCCACGTCTTCAGCCCGTTCGCCCGATCAATGACCGACCGGCCAACCAGACACTTGCATCGCGGCTCGCCGCGCTGCTTGACCAGGCCCGCAGCGGCGAAGCGGCGTTCGAGCCGGCGGCATCCCAAGCGGAGCGGCTCGCTGACTCCGCGGGAGCACCGCAGAGCGAGACCTGGATTATCGCGCAGGAAGCACTCTCAGCCGCGATCTCGGCACGAAAGGCGACGGCGCTGGCGCAATCAGACATCGACGCTCTCGCTGCGGGGGCACTCCAAACGCAGGGCGGCATCGCGCCGAATGACTTGAAAGCAATCGACAGCGCGGCTTCGGAAGTTACGTCGATCTCCCGCAGTCAGACGGATCGGATCGGCGCGATACAGCGCAGGTTGGGGATTTAGCTCAGCGCAGCTGCTCGAGCTGAAGGCCAGTCGGCAGCATCTATCCAATAGACGATTTGCGGATTTGTCTCGGGCCCGAACCTCTTATCGGTAAAATCGAGGTCCTGTCGCCGTTTCATGCCGAGGCGCTTCATCAACCCCTGGCTTTTTGTATTCGGCGGAATGGTGATGGCGACGACGTGGTCGTAGCCAAATCGCCCGAAGCCGAGCTCGAGGCTGGCGATGGCGGCCTCCTTCGCGATCCCCTTCCCCCACGCGCTCTCGCGCAATCGCCAGCCGATTTCGGGATGGCCGGCAAGATCCCCAGCGCCCGGCGCGTTGACGCGTTTCAGGCCGCAAAAGCCGAGCAGCTCGCGACTCGCTTTGTCCTCGAGGATCCAGAAGGTGTGCCCGAAATCGCGGGTGAAGCCGCTGATCCGGCGGAATCCCTGCCGCCACTCGTCGAACGTCTGAACGCCGCCGAGATGCCGCATGACGGCAGGCATGTTCATAACGTCGTAGAAACGGGCTTCGTCGTCTTCGTCCCAATCGCGAAGGATCAGTCGCTCGGTCTCGGCAGCGATATCAGCCACGGAGCGCCTCCACCCCCCGAAGCACCGCCTCCAACGCATCGTCGACATGTTCGAGGTGGGTTCTGAAGGAAAGGATTGCACAGCGTAAGCGATAGCTACCGTCGATCCGCGTGCCGCTCATCATCACGCGGCCTTCCTGCTGGATATGACGCATCAGGCTCTCGTTGAACGCGTCCACGTCCCCCGCCTGTGGGAGGTAGCGAAAGGCGACGACGGAAAGCTGCGGCTCGGACCCGGCGTCGAACCCGGCGATCTGGGAAAGGCGGGCATGGAAATAGCGCGCGAGCGCGAGCTTTTCGGCCTGCGCGGCGCGGAAAGCGGCGACGCCCGCCATTTGCAGGGGCAGCCATAAGCGCAGCGCCCGGAAGTGACGCGTGAGCTCGGGCGAGAGATCGGCCGGTGACGGACCGACCTCGGATTGGCCGAGCGGGCGGATGTATTCGCCGCTCGCGCTGAAGGCCTCCTGGAGCAGCCGGCCGTCGCGCACCAGCGCCGCACCCGTGCCGTAGGGAAGGAACAAGGTCTTGTGAGGATCGAGCGCGACGCTGTCGGCGAGCTCGATTCCGCTAAGCAGCGCGCGACCTTCATCGCACAAGGCGAAGAGCCCGCCATAAGCGCCGTCGACGTGGAACCAGGCGCCGTAGCGGCGGCAGAGTTCTGCGATTTCGGGCAGCGGGTCGATAGCGCCCGTATCAACCGTTCCGGCCGAGGCGATCACCATCCAGGGACGAACGCCGTTGCGGCGATCCTCCTCGAGCGCCTGCTCAAGAGCCGGCACCGACATCCGATAATGTTCATCGGTGCCGACGAGACGCCTGGGGGAGCGGCCACGACCAGCGATGTGGAGCGCCTTGTCGATGCAATAATGGGCGAAGCGAGTGACGTAGATCGCTCCTCCACCTTCTGCGTCTCGCGCCTCTCGTGCAGTGACAACCGCCGTGAGATTGGCAACGCTCCCACCCGAGGTCAGCGTGCCCGCTGCTTCGGCGGGATAGCCGATGACGCTCGCGAGCCAGGCAGCGCAGGCATTCTCGATCCGCACGGCGCCCGGGCTCGCCGAAGCGAACCCAGAATATTTGTTCGACGTGGCGGCTAAAAGGTCCCCCAGGGCGGAATAGGGAAGACCGCCGCCAGGAATGTAGGCCATGAAACGCGGGCTGGTTGTCGCGAAGCCCGGCGCGTCGACGCATCTCCCAACATAATCGAGAACGGACGCGGGATCCCGTCCCTCCTCGGTAAACTCGGGATCGAGCTGCGTACTGAACACTTCCGACCACGGACGATTGCTCGACGCGCCCTCGACCTCGTCCCAATAGGCAAGCGCGTGATCGAGCGCCTGGCCGGCGATCGAACGCCGCTTTATGGTATCGGGCTCGAGCGGAGCTGCGGTCGTGCGCAGTTCCTCGATCCTCGCTCGAAGCCGCTCGATCACGCGATCAGGCGTGCGGCGTCCACCGCGTGATACGTGAGGATTCCGGTTGCGCCGGCGCGCTTGAAAGCGAGCAGGGTCTCGAGAATCAGTGCCTCGCGGTC
>JBJMVK010000037.1:0-26487 GCA_045810725.1 Sphingomonas sp.
GATAGCTGGTGAGCGCGTCTCGCCCAGCCACGAGTTCGAAATCATGGTGCGGCACGACGATGTGAACGAAGCGGGTCATCCTGCACACGGAGCAATTACAGTCGAGCGCGGGCACCGGCGGTTCCGGGAGCCGGACTTGGAACCGCACCGCGCCGCAATGACATCCACCGAGAACCTTCATGGAGCCGGCCCTAGGCGAGCGCCGCCGGTCCTTCAACGCGCGCCTTCGTCAACGAATATTGCGCTCGCGGCCAGCCGCTTTCCCCGGGGCACGCGCCATCGCGAGCCCGTCAGACCGCATTCGCGATCCTCGTTCTTGGCGACGAGATCAGCCTCGGAAGGGATGCCGCGAGACCGGCGCCTCGAGGCTATCGGTGTCGTCGGTGAAGGGCTTCGAGCTTAATTCCCGCGCAAGGCTCATTCGACCGTGACGCTCTTGGCGAGATTGCGCGGCTGGTCGACGTCGGTGCCTTTCAATACGGCGACGTGGTAGGCGAGAAGCTGCACCGGCACGGCGTAGACCAATGGCGCAATGAGAGGATGCACTTCAGGCATTTCGATCGTTGCAATGCAGCCTTCACCAGCTTCGGCGATGCCCCGCGCATCGCTGATGAGCACGATCTTGCCACCCCGGGCGCGGACCTCCTGCATGTTGCTGACGGTCTTCTCAAATAGCGGGCCGGACGGCGCGAGGACGATGACGGGGACATTGTCGTCAATCAGTGCGATCGGGCCATGCTTCATCTCGCCCGCGGCATAACCTTCCGCGTGGATGTAGCTGATTTCCTTCAGCTTGAGAGCGCCCTCGAGGGCCATCGGATAGTCAGGACCGCGGCCGAGGTAGAGAACATCGTGGGCGGGCACGATGAGGTGCGCCATGGCGCCGATGTCATCGTCATGGTCGAGGGCTGCATTCAGCGCGGCTGGTGCTTCCTGGAGGTGAGCGACGATCTCTTTCTCTTCTTCGCGGTTCATGCGTCCCTTGGCGCTGGCGAGGTTGGCCGCAAGCGCCGCGAGAACCGCGAGTTGGCAGGTGAAGGCCTTTGTCGAGGCGACGCCGATTTCGGGCCCGGCGTGGGTAGGCAGCAGCAGGTCAGCTTCACGCGCCATCGAGCTCGTTGGTACGTTGACGACCACAGCGATGCGCTGCTGCTCGGCGCGAGCGTGGCGAAGCGCAGCGAGGGTGTCCGCGGTTTCCCCGGATTGGCTGATGAACAGTGCGAGCCCTCCGGGCTCGAGCACCGGTTCACGGTAGCGGAACTCGCTCGCGACGTCGATGTCGACGGGCACTCGGGCGAATTGTTCGATCCAATATTTGGCAACCAGCCCGGCATAGTAACTTGTACCGCAGGCAACGATCGTCACCCGGTTCACGCCGGCGAGGTCGAGCTCGCCCGTCGGAAGCGCCACCTCGCCTTCAAAGGGCCGCACGTAACTCTGTAGAGTCTGGGCAACCACGATCGGCTGCTCGAAAATCTCCTTCTGCATGTAATGCCGGTAATTGCCCTTCTCGACCGGAGCCGAGGACGCGCCCGATTCCACGATCTCGCGCTCCGCGGCCTGGTTGTTGCGGTCAAAGATCTCGATCCGGTCGCGGTGGACGACGGCCCAGTCACCTTCGTCGAGATAGGCGATGCGCTGCGTCCATGGAGCGACCGCGAGCGCGTCCGATCCAAGATAATTCTCGCCGACGCCGTAGCCCACTGTCAGAGGCGCGCCGCGACGGGCACCGATGATGAGTTCTGGATGATCCCTGAAAAGGAAGGCAATGGCGAAGGCGCCGGTCAGCCGCGGCAATATGCTCGCGACGGCCTCTTGCGGCGACGCACCTCGCTCGACCTCTCGGGCGACGAGATGACCGACCACTTCCGTGTCCGTCTCGCTTTCGAACTTCCTTCCCTCCGAAATGAGCTCGTCGCGGAGCGGCTTGAAGTTCTCGATGATCCCGTTGTGCACCAGGGCGACGGACCCGACGATGTGCGGGTGGGCGTTCCCAACCGTCGGGGCTCCGTGCGTCGCCCAACGCGTATGTGCGATGCCGGTAGCGCCATGCAGCGGATTGGCTGCCAGCTCCCGCGCAAGATTGTCGAGCTTCCCCTCGGCGCGCCTCCGCTCGAGCTGCCCGTCGGTGATGGTGCAAATGCCGGCGGAATCGTAGCCGCGGTACTCCAGCCGCCTCAGCCCGTCGAACAAGCGCTGCGCAACGTCGGACTTTCCGACGATCCCCACGATCCCACACATGCTACTCGGCCGCTTTCCCGCTCATCCGTTCACGAAATCTCCTCGCCCAGCCGGCGATGCCCTTCTGTTCAGTTCGCTCGACGGCAAGGCTGTCTGCCTCAACGTCAGTGGTAATCACCGAACCAGCGCCGACGATCGCACCGTCGCCTACTCTCACCGGGGCGACCAGTGCGGTGTTCGAACCGATAAAGGCGCGCTCGCCGATCTCGGTGCGATATTTACCGAAGCCATCGTAATTGCAGGTGATCGTTCCTGCGCCGATGTTGGCGCCGGCGCCGACCGAGGCATCGCCCACATAGGAGAGATGATTGACCTTGGCGCCCTCGCCGATGTCTGCCTTCTTGAGCTCGACGAAATTGCCGACCTTCGTGCGATCCGAGAGACGGGTGCCCGGCCGGATGCGCGCGAATGGCCCGATACTGGCCTTTGCTCCGATGATCGCACCTTCAATATGGCTAAAAGCGTGGATCGTGGCGCCGTCGGCGATCCGCACGCCCGGTCCGAACACGACGTGCGGCTCGACGGTCACGTCGCGGCCGAGCTTCGTGTCGTAGGCGAACCAAACGCTTTCCGGATCGATGAGGGTCGCGCCTTCGTCGAGCACCTGCTCGCGGCGGCGGCGCTGCCATTCGAGCTCGAGATGGGCAAGTTCGGCGCGGCTGTTGACGCCTGCCGTTTCGTAGGGATCGCCCTCGATCACCACCGCCTCGCGCCCTTCGGCGGCGGCGATATTGACTACATCGGGGAGATAATATTCGCCCGCGGCATTGTCGTTGCCGACCTCGGCGAGCCAGCGAAACAGGTCGGGAGAGCGGATCGCCATCATCCCCGAATTGCACAGGCGGACCGCACGCTCCTCTTCGGTTGCGTCCTTATACTCGACCATCTTGGCGATGCGGTCCCCCTCGCCGAGCACGATCCGCCCATATTTCAATGGATCGGGTGGCGACGATGCGAGCACGACCACTCCGGGACCCCCTTCTCCATCGAGACGGTCGAGCATGCGCCGCAGCGTATCGGCTTCGACGAAGGGCGTATCTGCGTAGAGGACGAGGACTGGACCCTCGTAACCAGCGAGCGCGTCCGAGGCCTGCTGGACGGCATGGCCGGTGCCCTTCTGCTCCTCTTGCAACGCCACCGTTACGTTGCGGCCCGCAATCGCGCCCTCGACTTGCTCACGGCCCTTGCCGACCACGACGACGCGCTTGTCGGCACCGAGCGCATCGACCCTGTCGAGCAGGTGTAGCAGCAGTGGGCGGCTCGCGATCGGGTGCAGCACCTTGTGGGTGTCCGAGCGCATGCGTGTGCCCTGCCCCGCGGCGAGGATGACAACGGCGAAACGGCGCTGGTCGCTCATGGCGGCGAGCAATGGCATGGCGCTCCAGCGAGCGCCAGTGCCGAGCGGAACCTCAGAAGTTCACGTGCCGCTCATTCCCCACAAATCGGACTTTTTCGACCTGTTCGCTCTTCTACTGCCAGCACCTGTCACCACCTCGTGCCGCACCTCTGCGTCGGATCGGAGATGCAGCTCTGACTTTGCAGGCAAGTTCGTGACGAGATGGAACTGAACGGAAAAAAGAAAGGGCGGCTCCTTGGGGAACCGCCCTCTTTTTCAAACTGTCCAACCGCTTAGAAGATGTTCTGGTAATATTCGTTCCCGACGAAGCCCATCTTCTGGACGTGGGCGCGCTTGGTGATAGCGAGCACCTCGTCCACGATCTCGTAACGTGCCGTGGCATCGGGTTGCAGGTGCAACTCGGGAACGGGGTTCATCTGCTGGGTAACTTCGAGGTACTGGCGAAGCTGTTCCTGAGTGATCGGGTTGCCGTTCCAGGTGATCTGGTCCTGCGCCGTGATCGTCACCGTATTCTTGAGCGGCTGGATCGGCGGCGGCGGGTTGTTCTGCTGGTTGACCGGCAAGTCGAGCTTCACCGCGTGGGTCTGGGGCGGGATGGTCATGATCAGCATGATGAGGAGAACAAGCAAAACGTCGATGAGCGGCGTTATGTTCATGTCCACCATGGGTTCGCCAGAGGCATTGTCCGTCGTGGTTTGCATCGACATGGCGAAATGCTCCTACAGGCGCGGAACCGGGCCGGCACCCGGTTGCGAGATGAAGCCAACGCGCTGGAACCCAGCCTCCTGCATCGTGAGGATAGCCGCACCGATGCATTTATATTGCGTATTGATGTCGCCGCGGATGTGCGCTTCCGGCATGTTGTCTTCGTTGATGTTCTGGACGCCGCCGACGGCCTTGATCTGGTCTTCCAGCTTCTTCACGGCGCGGTCCAGGAGCTCCTTCTGATTCATCTTCTTGAGCTCCCAATAGACCTCGCAGGTGCCGCCCGGACCGTTGCGCACGCTCAGCGAAACGTTCTCAGGCTTGGTGACGGTCGGCTGGTAGGCCACCTTCGGCAAGGTCACGGGAACGCGGTGGTTCACCACCGGAATGGTGATCAGGAACACGATCAGGAGCACCAGCATGACATCGGTCATCGGAACCACGTTGATGTCCGACAGCGCGGTGTCTTCCTCACCTTCTTGGATTACTTGTCCTGCCATACGGCTGGGTCTTTCCTAATTCGTCGAATGGGGAGGGCCGGCCGTTCGACCGGCCTCCTCACGTGATTACTTCGCGTTCGTCGGTGCCTCGGTGCGGCGGAGCGGCTCGCTGCCAGGCTGCGCCGGTGTGCCCGCGGTCCGGGTCGCTGCTGCGCCCTTCGTCGCCGGGCCCGTGCCGCCGAGGCGCGGTTTCACGGCGCCGCCCGACATGATGTAGCCGTGGATATCGTTGGTGAAGGCCGCGAGATCCTCCATGATCGACTTGTTTCGGCGGATGAGCCAGTTGTACGCAAGCACCGCGGGAACCGCCACGACGAGGCCGAGAGCGGTCATGATGAGCGCTTCACCGACCGGGCCCGCGACGGTGTTGATCGAGGCTTCGCCCGAAGAACCGATCTTGATGAGTGCGCGGTAGATGCCGACGACGGTACCGAACAGTCCGATGAACGGCGCGGTCGAGCCTACGGTCGCGAGGAACGCGAGACCCTCGCCGAGACGAGCGCCAATCGCGCCCTGGCTGCGCGCGAGGCTGTTCGCCATCCAGTCGTGCTGGTCGATCGGGTCGGTCAACTTGCCGTGCTGGTCCTGCGCCTGGAGCGCATCGTCAACGATCGCGCGATAGGCGCTCTTCGCGTCGAGCTTAGTCGCTGCCTCACGAAGGTTCGGCGAGTTCCAGAAGCTCGCCCTGACCTTGCGGCCCTGGGCAATGATCTTCTGCTGCTGCATCAACTTCGTGAAGAGGATGTAGAACGAGAAGATCGACATCACGACAAGGATGGTGAACACCGAAATGGTGATGATGCCGCCCTGCTGAAGAGCGGGACCAATGCCATATTGTGCGCCCTGTGCTGCTGCTTCTTGCATGCTAAACTTTCCTTCTGAAATCCGTGCAAAAATGTAGTCTGATCAACCTTCGAGCTGCCACCGGATCGGCGGCGTCGTGTACGAGTCGCTCGTCGGATTGCCGTTGCTGTCCTTTGCCGGAGAGAACTTGGCCCGGCGGCGAAGGATGTTGCAGGTTGCGCTATCGAGCGAGCTGTTGCCCGTGGAGCGAATAAGGTTGCAGCCGCTTACACGTCCGTCTGGCCCGATTGTCAGCGTCGCCTGGGCGGTGCCTTCAGCTCCCGCCGCAGCTGCCGAGGCCGGATAGTCGTCGGCGCTGAAGAGCGTACGGACGTCGCCCGCTGCCGGACTCGCTGACTGCGTCTTGCGCGGCGGCGGCGGAGCCGGCGGAGCCGGCGGAGCGATGACGGGCGGAGCGACGGGCGGAATCGCCGGTGCTACGACCGTCTGAATCGTCGGCGGCGGCGGGGTATTGACCTGGACGAGCGGCGGCGGTGTCACCGGTGGCGGCGGCACCTTGGGCATGTCCTTGGGTGGTGGGGGCGGCTGCTGCGGTGGCGGCGGCTGCTGTTCGACGTCGATAACCTTGAGGTTCTCGGCCGTCTTCTTGATCACGTCGTAGGCAAGGCCTGTAACGATCGCATACATGAGCGAGCCGACAACGGCGACGGTCAGGAATATCGATACCGCCGGATTGCCGCTCAGCTGTTTGCGTTGCGCGTAGGACATTTAACCCGCACTTCTCCTCGACACGCCGTGGTTCCCACGGTCAAGCCGGACGTTTGAAACCGCACGCCCTGCCACATGATGGAACCGCCAACGAGACAACATGTCCCTCGGCGACAAGCGCGCCTCCTTATCGCTGCGTCAAAGGCCGCGCAATGGATTTTGTTCCACATCCGGAAGGCGTGAAACTACTGATTGCGCGGCGCCGTGCTCAGTTGTCGGGCCAGAGACCATCGAATGACGCGATCTCCACGCCGACGCCGCGGGCGTCCGGATAAATATCCGGCTTCGAGGTTTGTACCCGAAGTGCGCGAACACCGCGGAAGGCGGCAAGCCGCTCGAAAACCGCGTGCGCAAGCGTTTCCTGCAGATTGAAACGGCGCGACGATGCGATCTCCTGAACTTCGGCGCGAAGGAAGTCGTAGTTCCAGGCATGCGCAGGGTCATCGTCGACAGGTACGTTCGGGTCCTCGAGCCATAGCTCGATATTAACGACCAGCCTCTGCGGCGTGCCGACTTCGAATTCGTGAAATCCGATGTCCGTCTGGACCTCCAGCGATTCAAGCACGATCCGCTGCGAGCGGACGCGAAGCCTGACGGGAACCAGGCCGTGAAGCACGGGCGCGCTCATGCCTCGCCCAGGAACTGCACGTCCCGGCCAAGGCCGATGAAGCGAAGACCCGAATCGATCACGAGCATTTGGCCTGTCACGCAGCGGGCTCCAACCAGATAATGGATGGCTTCGATGACGTCACGGCCATCGACACCGCGGCGGAGCGGGTTGTTCGAATGCATCAGTTCGAAATTCTCCTCGCTCTGGCCCGCCGACCGAAGCATCAGCGAAGGCGCGATTCCGTTCACGCGAATGCCGCGTGGGGCAAGGGCACGGGCAGCAAGTTCCGTCAAGCCCGCCAGCGCCTGCTTGGACAGGGTGTAGCTAAGGAAATCGGGATTGGGGAAAGCGAGCTTGGAATCGATTAGGTTCACCACGAGCGAATCCCTCCCAGGCGTCTGAAGGGCCGCAAATTGCTGAATGAGAAGGACCGGCGCGCGGACGTTTACGGCCATGTGCGCGCAAAATTCGTTGGGATCGAACGCACCAAAGCCGTCCCAGGCAAAGCGCGACGCATTGTTGATGAGGAGCGTTGGAGGCGCGAGACCGTCGAGCGCTGCGAATATGGCGCCGGCGCATCCGGTCTCTTCGAGATCTGCCACGACCTTCACTGCGCCGGCGGGAACATCGTCGGCACCGTGATGGACATGAGCGATGACGCTCCAGCCGCGTTCGACCAGTGCGGCGGCGATATCGCGGCCCACGCGCTTGCCCGCTCCGGTCACGATTGCGGTTCGCTCGGGCGTCATAGGACGGCACTCCTGCCTTGAGCCGCGCGGCGAAGCAATCCAAGACGCGTTGATGCCCGAGCGCCATCCGCCCATCGACCTCGAGGGAATCAGTCTAACCGACCTCCAAGGTTTAATCGACGAGCGCAAGCTTCCGCCGGTGGAGCAGTGGCACCCTGAGCGCTGCGGCAATTCAGGGATCCGGATTGCCGCCGACGGTACCTGGTTTCACGAGGGCCAACCGATATTGCGGCCCGCGATGGTGCGGCTCTTCTCAACCGTGCTGAGGCGCGAGCCGGACGGCCGTCATGTGATGGTCACACCCGTCGAAATGCTCGACATAGAAGTGGAGCGGACGCCGTTCCGAGCGGTGGAGATGCATAGCGAAGGAGAAGGGCGAAATCGTTGCATCGCATTCCGCCTCGATACCGACGACATGGTCATTCTCGATTCCAACCATCGGCTGGAGATCGTCGACACGGACCAGGGCCCCTCCCCACGGCTCCTCGTTCGGCATGGGCTTGAGGCCGAGCTAGGCCGAGCGGTTTATTATGAGCTTGCCGAAATTGCGCTCGCCGAGGGAGACGATCCGCCGGGCATCTGGAGTAGCGGCACGTTCTTTCCCCTCGTCGGCGACGAATGACTAATCTTGCCGACCGGCTCCGAGCAGCGCTTCGATCCCCGGCGTCCGAGCCCCCGCTCGCCGGCGACTATCCCGAGTTGCGCGCCAGTTCGACGATCGAGGCGGCCGTCCTCATCGCGGTGACGGACCGCGCTCATCCGGGAGTTCTGCTCACCGTCCGGCGAGAGAATTTGCGAACGCACGCCGGCCAGGTCGCCTTTCCTGGAGGCCGGATCGATCCAGGCGAAGACCCAATCGGCGCGGCGCTGCGGGAGGCACGCGAGGAGATATTGCTCGATCCGGCAGCCGTCGATCTGGTCGGCAGTCTCGAGCCCTATCGAACCGTCACCGGCTACACAGTAACCCCCGTCCTTGGCGTGGTCGAGCCCGATCTGCCGCTCGAGCCGCACGAGCAAGAGGTGTCCAATCTGTTCGAAGCCCCGCTTGCCTATCTGCTCGACCCGACCAACCAGCGCCCGGTAAGTGCGCTATTGCAGGGCCGCGAGCGTCACTATTACGAGATCGATTGGAACGGACAAAAAATCTGGGGCGCAACCGCGGCAATGATCGTCAACCTCTCGCGCAGACTTCAGTGGTGCTGACCATCGATCCTTCGAAATGGCGTCGCCGTCGGGGCATGAAGCGCCTCCTCGAAGCGCTCGGCGGCGACAAGGAGCTGACCCGCTACGTCGGCGGCGCTGTCAGGGACGACCTGATGGCCCATCGCGTGAGCGACGTCGATCTCGCCACTCGTCTACAGCCGCAAGACGTGATGCAGCGGCTCGAGGCGGCGAAGATCAAGGCTGTCCCGACCGGCATCGATCACGGCACGATCACTGCGATCAGCGATGGCCACCCCTATGAAGTGACCACGCTTCGCCGCGACATCTCGACGGACGGGCGCCGAGCCACCGTCGCGTTCACAACCGACTGGGAGGAAGACGCCGCGCGGCGCGACTTCACCATCAACGCGCTTTCTGCGGATCCCCGGACCGGGGAGATTTTCGATTATTTCGGTGGTCTCGACGATCTCCTCGAAAGGCACGTCCGCTTCATCGGCGATCCTTTGAAGCGAATTGCCGAGGATCACCTGCGGATCCTTCGCTACTTTCGTTTCCACGCGCGTTTCGGACGTGGGCAGCCCGACCAGCCAGCACTCGATGCCTGCACCGCCCGCGCGAACGATCTCATGGCCCTTTCTCGCGAGAGGATCGCCGACGAACTCCTGAAACTCCTCGCCCTTCCAGAGCCTTCGTCGACCCTCGGAATCATGCTGGACCGCAACATCCTGAAACCGGTTTTGCCCGAGATCGCGATCGAACGGCTGTGCAAGCTCGAACACTTGATTGAATCCGAGAAGGCCGCGGGAATCCCACCAGAAGGGCTGCGCCGCCTTGCTGCTCTGCTTCCCCGGGATCCTGGGCTCGCAGAAGCTGTTGCTGCCCGTCTCAAGCTCTCGAACAAGGTGCGCAAACGGCTCGCGTGCGCTGCGGGCGAGGAGAACTCCTCCAGCCCTGAGGCGATGGCTTACCGCCTCGGCACTTCCTGCGCGGTGGACCGATTATTGCTTTCGGAGCAAGCGGCGGATGCCCGTCGGATCGCCAAATGGCATCCCCCGCGCCTGCCGATCGGTGGCGGTCTACTCATTGCGCGGGGCCTTTCGGAGGGCCCAATTGTCGCTCGCACGCTGAGGCAAATAGAAAAACGGTGGGTCGAAGCGGGCTTCCCCGCTGGAGACGAATTGGAAGCGATCGTGTCCGACGCCCTCGTGGTTGCACTAAGCTAGCGTGAGGATCTTTCGCGCAGTCGAGCTGCCCGTCGTTCATCGATGTGGAGGGCTTGGTGCGGACGAAATCCAATGAGCGCGAATGCGACCGAACCCCGATATCGCTCGATCAAGTTCAAGGAAGTCAGATCACCGCAAGCGGATCGAGCAAATTGGGGCCGCCTCGGGCCGCCACCGCGGCGAGGCTGATGGAATGCTGCGGCGACAGCGCCTGGTAGCAGTCGAACAAGTCGGCGAAATGCTCGTCCATCGTGCGCGAGCGGCTGGAACGAGCCGCGGCTGCGCGCTGAAGCTCTGGTCCGCGGCTGATGAAACGGACCATCGCTTGTTCGAGCGACTGCTCGCGACCTGAACGATAGGTCGCGCCGGCGCCTTCAACGAGCTGATCCACCGCGGCACCGCGATCCGGGACGATCAGCGGGATCCCGCTGGCCCGCGCCTCGGCGGCCACAAGACAAAAGGTTTCGGATTCGCAGCCGTGAACCAGCGCATCGGCACTGGCGAGCAGTGAAGCGAGTTGCGCGCGCTCATTTATCGCCGGGAGAACGGCAACGTTTCGGTATTGCTCGGCGATCATCTGCAGTTTCTGCCGCTTCGGTCCGTCGCCGACGAGCACAAGGCCGACAGGGAGCCTGCGGCCGCATTCTCCAGCGGCTCGGAGCACCATGTCCCAGCGCTTTTCGGCCGAAAAGCGCCCGACTGCGAGGAACAGGTGCCCGTCGGCATCGAGGCCCAGCTGCGCAAGTGCTGACTGCCGAAGGCTCGGGGATCTCTGCGACGGGGAAAAAAGGCCAGGCTGAACGCCCATCGGGATCGTTCGCGCTTTTTCGACGCCGCCGGCGGCGAGCCTACCAGCAAGCTGGCTGTTCGCACACACGACGGTGTCGAACATTCGTCCAAGGCCCCGAAGATGTCGCCAGAACCAAGCGAAGGAGCGATCGATCACCTGTCGCGGGGCGATCCCGCCTAGCCAGCGGTAGGCATAAGAGGCCAGCGGATCGGCGTGCATGACAAGCGAGCGCGTTGCCGCGCCCTGCCATCGACCGACCATGGTTGCGCTCGACCAGGGCGAGGATGCCTCGACATGGTCCGGTTGCCATGCGTCCAGCGTGGCATGAACCAGGCGCTCATCGTCGAAATAGCGATAGCGCCGATCGACCGCGAGCCGCGGCGAAGGAATGGTCACGAGGAATGCCCCGTGACCTCGCTTGATCACCTGGTGGTCCGCACCTGGCGCGATCACGATCATTTCGTGGCCGAAGCGTGCGGCGGCATGCAGCTTCGCTTCGACATAGGTCCGGACGCCTCCGCCCGCAGGCGTATAAAAGGCGCAAACGTCAACGATACGCATCGAGGAAAGGAAGCGGTTGAGCCCAGTGAACTTCAAGTGAAGCTTTGTTCATAGACTGGCGTAAGGCCAAGGCTTGCCGCAGATGGTTCTCATGCGGACCGGTACCGAGCGCCTGCTGCTTGCGTCGATTCACGACGTCTCGCCCCGCTTCGAAAGCGAAGTCGACGAACTCATCGACCTGCTCGCTCCCCACGTCGGTAAGCGGCTCGCCATGCTCGTTGTGCCAAACCACTGGGGCGAGGCGCCAATCGTCCCGGGTTCGCGATTTGCGCAAAGGCTTCGCGGCTGGGCCGAGGAGGGCGCCGAAATTTTCCTGCACGGTTATTTCCATCGCGACCGGTCGCGACATGAGCGAGCCGCGGACCGCCTGCGCGCGAAATTCATGACGGCAGCGGAAGGCGAATTTCTCGGTCTGTCGAGCAATGAAGCGGAAGCTCTCATCCGCGACGGCCGCGCACTTGTTGAAGACGTCATCGGTCGTCCCATCGATGGCTTCGTTGCGCCGGCCTGGCTCTACGGCGACGGAGCGCACCGAGCCCTTGCAAAGTGCCGGATCCCAATCGCCGAAGACCATCTGCACGTGTGGTCGCCCACGAGCGGAGATCAACTTGCGCGCGGGCCGGTGATCACCTGGGCCAGTCGCACTCGGGCGCGGCTCTTTTCGTCTCTCGTTGCGGCGAAATCGCTGGGCTACCTACCGATGGAAGTTCTTCGTATCGGCGTTCACCCCCCGGACTGCCGACACCCGGTCCTCGTCCGTAGCATCACCGCGACCTTCAACGTCGCGAGGAAAGCGCGCCGGGCCGCGCGCTACTCCGACCTGCTTGACGCTTAGAAATGAAGGAGAAACGTGAGGGCGGGCTTGCGTCGGCGACCGCGCGTCGCGCTCATTCGAAACTCCGTCCCGGCCTGTTGATGGCTCACGGCGAGGCCAAGACCAAGTGTCGCGTTGGGAGCCACGTCTCGGCTCACGAGCATCCCGTCCGCGAGCTTGTGCGGAGCTTTGGGTGGAGCAGGTTGTGATAATCGAAGACCAAGCGCTCTCGTCCGCGCGCCGCCGGCAATGTCACCGGGCGTCAGGCCGTTCAGCTGCGCGCTCGCCCCATTCGCCCAGACGAATGAAACGGCGGTGCCGATCGCGAGCCATCTCTTCAAGGCCCAATCGTCTCCCCTGTTACGGGCCCTCAACTACATAAAAAGCGCGCGGGTTCCATCGGCGAACGAGGATCACCGCGAAGCAATCTCAGCGGCGGCGTGATTTCCAATATTGAAGAGCCGAATCCGGCTCGAGCGGCTTTGCGAAATAGAAGCCCTGCCCCGATGCACAGCCCAAAGTAGCGAGCGTGGTTGCGAGTTCGACCGTCTCGATGCCTTCTGCAGTCGTCGACATGCCAAGCGCCTCGGCGAGGCTCAGAACAGCTCGAACGATCGCGACCGCGTCGGGATCGACCATCATCCCCGAGACAAAGCTCTTATCGATCTTTAGGACGTCGATCGGAAGGCGCTGGAGATAGGCGAGGCTGGAATAGCCGGTGCCGAAGTCGTCCATGGCGACCGTCGCATCGAGGGCTTTCAGGGCATCGAAGACCCGCGTCGCACGGACCGGATCCTGGACGATCGAGCTTTCGGTCAATTCGAGCGTCAGTCGGTCTCCGGTCAGTCCGCTCGACTTCAGGGCGCTCGCGACGACGGCTGCAATGTCATCGCGAGCGACCTGAATGGCCGACAGGTTAACCCCGACGTAGAGCGGCAGCACCTCCCCGGCCCTGCGATCCCAATCAGCAAGCGTTTGAGCCGCCTTGTCCATCGCCCAGCGACCGAGCTGGAGGATCAGTCCGGACTCCTCCGCGACGGGGATGAACTCGGTGGGACTGATCTCGCCCCGATCTTCGTGAGTCCATCGAGCGAGCGCCTCGAAACCCGCGACCTCGCCGCTCTTGAGATTGATGAGCGGCTGGTAGAAGAGCTTGAGCTGGTCCTTGTCGAGCGCCCGGCGGAGTTCGGTTTCGATCGAGAAACGGCGGCGCGCCTCTGTGGCCTGCTTCGGCTCGTAGACCTGCGGCCGGCCGGCGAGTTTGGCCTGCTTCACCGCAAACTGCGCGTTACGAAACAGCTCTTCCGAATCCTGCCCCGCGTGCATCAGTGCGACGCCGATCGCGCATTCGACGCGAATTTCGAGCTCGGACAGTTTGAACGGCGCGGTCATCACGTCCTGGATTCGCTCAGCCGCCTTTAGGGCATCCTCGACACCCCGTCGCAACGATACCAGCACGCCGAACTCATTGCCCCCGGTGCGGGCGAGCACGTCGCCGGCGCGCAGTGCAAGGATTAATCGGCGTGCAAAGGTGATGAGGAGTTCGTCGCCGGCGAGGCTGCCCATCGACTCGTTGATCCGGCTGAAGCGCAGCATGTCGACGACGAGCACCGCGTGCTCGAGATCACGTGCGACCTTTTGGCCGGCCATTTCGATGGCTTCGCTGAAGGCGAGCCGGTTTGGAAGGCCCGTGAGGCTGTCGCGAAGCATTTCGGCGCGGAGCGTTCGCTCCGCTTGCAATTCCACGGTTCTGTCGACGACGCTGAGAAGGCAGCGGGCTTCGGCCCCGTTCCTCTTGGGCAGGGGAGCGAGCTTAATCCGGTAGAATTGAGCGGAAACTCCGTCACCATCGGTAAAATCCAACTCCCCGAGCGCGTCCGTGCCTCGGAAGAAGCCGTGAAGCAGATCCGCGATCGGACCGCTCTTGAGGCACTGCGCGTCACTCCAGTTAAGAGCGGTGCAGTTGGAGCGTTCAACCAGGTCGACGAAGCGGCTGTTGTGCGCGGCGACTTCGAACGCGCCCTTCTTGCCGCGTTCGATGACCGCAGCAGCAATCGGTAGTGCATCAAGCAAGCCGGTATCGTCCGCGGCAGACAGGTGCGGTTCGACGCTCATCTTGTCCGTCCGACCGTGCCTCGCGGCAGCCATCGGCCGGGTTGCTGCAGCCGGCATTCCACCTCTATGCGGGGAAGGGGTTAATTCGGAGTATCTTTTTCCCGCTTTTCGGCGTTGTTAACCGGGGATGTTTAACGCCTAGGCGAACCGGTTACTGCGCGGGAACCCGACTGGCGGCATTCGTCCCGCCGCGCCTCTCGCTGCGCGCCAGGCCGAAAGGTCTGTCTCCGTCCGCACCCTTTTGCTCTCGCCGCCAAGCGCCCAGCTGAGCCCTTCCTCAAGGCGAAAGGCAATCGCATCGCTGAGACCGCCGTCGCGGTAGCGCTGCAGCATCACGCCCTGACCTCTCGCCAGTTCAGGAAGCTCGCTCAAGGGGAACACGATCATCTTCCGGTTCTCGCCGACCACGGCCACGGCATCGTCGCTTTGCGCAATCGGCCTGATGATCGCGACGGTCGCCCCCGCGCGCAAGTTCACCAGCTGCTTGCCCTTGCGGGTTTCAGCAAGGGTCGAGTCACCACTGGTGACAAAGCCCCTTCCATCGGACGATGCCACCAGCAGCTTCATGTCCGGCCGAACGACGATGAGCTGCACGATTTCGACTTCGGCTTCGAGATCGATGAACAACCGAACCGGCTCGCCGAACCCCCGAGCACTGGGCAGCTTGTCTCCGGCGAGCGTGTAGACGCGGCCGTTGGATGCGAAGAGCGCCAACCGGTCCGTCGTCTGGGCGTGGAACTGGATGAATGGCCCGTCGCCTTCGCGCCATTTGAGGTCGGCGACCTGCTCGAGCGCGAGATGCCCCTTCATGGCGCGGATCCACCCACGCTGCGACAGGATGACCGTGACGGGCTCCTTCTCGATCATCGCCGACCAGTCGATCTCGCGTGTTGCGCCCGCCTCCTCGATACGGGTTCGCCGATCATCGGCGAACTTCTCGCGGAGCGCCTGCAAGTCACGCTTCAGGCGGGTACGCTGTCGAGCCGGGCTTTCGATCAGTTTCTCGAGCTCGTCGCGCTCCTTTGCCAGAGCCTCTCGCTCGCGGCCGATCTCCATCTCTTCGAGCTTGCGCAATGACCTCAGGCGCATGTTGAGTATCGCCTCCGCCTGGCGGTCGGAGAGTGAGAACTCTGCCATCATTACAGGCTTTGGTTCGTCCTCCGTGCGGATAATCTCGATGATCCGGTCGAGATTGAGAAAGGCAACGAGGAAGCCCTCAAGCAGCTCCAGGCGATCGTCAATCTTGCCGATGCGAACCTGGCTTCGACGGACCATCACCTCGAACTGGAAGGCCAGCCAGGCGGCCAGCGCCTCCTTAAGGCTCATGACGCCGGGCGTCCGGCTCGCGTCGAGGACGTTGAGGTTCAGCGGAAAGCGGATCTCGAGGTCCGTCAGTCGGTACAAACTCTCGAGCAACAGGTCTGGATCGACCGTGCGCGCTCGCGGCTCCAGGATCAGACGGATCCGCGCGTCGCTCTCGTCTTTCACGTCCGCCAGGATCGGCAGCTTCTTGTCGGCGATCAGCTGGGCGATTTGCTCAATGAGTTTGGCCTTCGGAACGCCGTAGGGAATCTCGGTGGCGAGCAGGTGCCAGCCCCCGCCCTTCTCGCGCTCTATCTCGATGCGAGCGCGCACCCGAAACGAGCCGCGGCCAGTCTCGTAGGCCTGGGCGATGCTCTCGCGGCTGTCGACCAGCACGCCGCCCGTCGGGAAGTCCGGTCCAGCGACGAAATCCATCAACGCTCGCGGCTCAGCCTTGGGATTGTCGATCAAGTGAACAGCGGCGTCGATGAGCTCGCCGGCATTGTGCGGCGGGATCGATGTCGCCATGCCGACCGCAATACCGCTCGCTCCGTTGGCGAGCAGGTTCGGAAACAGCCCCGGGAATACCTCCGGCTCCTCTTCCTCCCCATTGTAGGTCGGACGGAAATCGACCGTGCCTTCGTCAAGGCCGGTCATCAGCTGCATCGCGATCGCTGTCAGCCGCGCTTCGGTATAGCGATAGGCAGCGGCGTTATCGCCGTCGATGTTGCCGAAGTTTCCCTGGCCGTCGACGAGGGGGTAGCGAAGCGCGAAATCCTGGGCGAGGCGGACCATTGCGTCGTACACCGACTGGTCGCCGTGCGGGTGATATTTGCCGATAACATCGCCCACGACCCGCGCCGATTTCTTGTAGGCACCCGCGGGGTCGAGCCGGAGCAAGCGCATGGCCCAGAGCAAGCGGCGATGGACCGGTTTCAGCCCGTCGCGAACGTCTGGGAGGGACCGCGCGGTGATCGTCGACAGCGCATAGACGAGGTATCGCTCCTCGAGCGCTGAGCCGAACGGGGTTTCGATGACGGAGGAATTGTCGAGATCAGGCATGCTGGCTGCCTAGCAAGCCGGTCAGCAGCCCGCCACCGCTTCTCAGCTCATTCCGCGGCGACTGGAACCGGTTGCGGCCAACCTCCCGCTGCGTCCTCGAGGGCCCGCTTCATCTCGGCGAGGAGCCATTCACGAAAGCGCTTCACCTTGGGGACCATCCGGCGTTCGGCCGGATAGACCAGCCAATAGGCCCACCCCCGCGTCGAGACCCGATCGCGGAACGGCACGCACAGGCGCCCGGCGGCCACGTCGCCCTTCCACAGGAGCGGTGTCAGCAACGCGAAGCCCTGGCCCGCCATCGCCGCATGCCCTTCGTCCGCCTGGCTGTCGAGGCGGACTCCAGGGCGGCGGAAGATGCTCTCATCGATGGGCACGCCGTTGTCGGCGAACCATTGCTGCCACCAATCGTCGCTGGGGTTGATGAGATGCTGGTGCGGTATGTCGCCGGGCTGGATATTGCGTCGCAATCCGGCCTCGAGGTCGGCGATGCAGTCGGGGCTCGCCATGGGCGTGAAGCTCGACTTGAAAAGCTCGTAATGCTCGTGGCCTTCCCAGTTTCCGCGGCCGGCGCGGATCGCCACGTCGGCGTCGCCCGAACGAAGATCGACCACCTCGTTGCTCGTTGTCATTCTCACCGCGAGTTCCGGATGCTCGATCTGGAACGCTCCCAGCCGCCAAGCGAGCCAGGTGTTCGCGAACGTGTGCGTCGTGGTGATCGTGAGGAGCGATTCGTCTTCCTCCCGATGGGTGGCGAACGCAGCTTCGATCGTATCGAACGCACTCGAGAGGGCTGGAAGGAGCCGCGAGCCAAGCGGCGTCAGCTTCACTCGACCCTTTTCGCGCGCGAACAGCGGCGCGCCGAGGCGCTCCTCAAGCCCCTTCACCTGATAGGAAACCGCAGCTTGGGTCATCCCGAGCTCGGCAGCGGCGGCAGTGAAGTTCTCGGTCCGGGCAGCCGCCTCGAAGGCCCTGATCGCCGCCATTGGAGGAAGCCGCCGCATAAGCTCACCTCATAAGGCCAGTTTATCGATTCTGTCGAGTGTTTGATTGGCGAAAGTCGGGTCGAAAACATAGGTAGGATCCAAGCCGCCGGCGACGGATACTCCCTCCCCTCAGCAGCCTATCGCCGGCGGCCACCGACAGGAAGGAACACCTGCCATGACTTATGGCCACAGCATTCATGCGTTCATCGAAGACGGCCCTGTCGAGCAGGTCGCGAAAATCGACGCCGTGCGTACCACGGCGCGGGCATGGCGCGCCCTCGACGAACGACACCGTCTCCAGTTGATCGAGCGGGCACTTTGCGCGGCGAACGACGGCTTCCCGCTCGCGCTCTGACGCAAGCGGACAGGAGGAAAGGACCGATACCATGATCGACGAGATGTTTGACCGCAGCTACCAGACGGGCCGCGACCAGCTGAACGGCACAATCCTGTCTGGACTGAGCCGCCTCCGCACCGCCGTCGCCAATGCCTTTTCAGTTCTCAACCGCATCGAATATGATGCCCCGTGGAGTGCGAAGGTAAGGCACGTCCGGTAACATTCACTGGGGCAAGGGAGCGCGCAAGAGCACGCACCGCTCCCTTGCCCTTCATCAATTCTACGTCCTCCGAATGACGGTTTAACCAATAAAATCAGCTGTTTGTCGAATAGCAGGCTTGCGCTCCGGAGCCTGCTCCCTAGTTTGCGCCCGACCGAATCAATCGGCCCCGGGGGAATTCTTCGTGATCGCCAAGTCATTTCTTTCGCGCGTCAGCAGCGCGGCCATCGCCATCGCATTTTTCGCCGGGAGCACTTACGCGCTCGCTGCCAGCGCGCCAGGATCGAAGTCTGCGGTTAATGGCTGGGGGGTTCAGCTCACCGACGTCACTCCAGACCCGTCGATCAAATACGGCGCGCTGCCCAACGGCATGAAATACGCGATCATGCACAATGCCACTCCGAAGGGCAGTGCCTCGGTGCGGCTTCGGTTCGAATTCGGCTCGATCGGGGAGGCCGAGAACGAGCGCGGCCTCGCGCACTTCATCGAACATATGGCCTTCAACGGGACGACCCACGTTCCTGAGGGCGACATGGTCAAGATCCTGGAACGCCAGGGCCTCGCGTTCGGGCCTGACACCAACGCCGTGACCGGCTTCGATACGACCACTTACATGCTCGATCTTCCCAAGGCCGACGATGAGCACATCGACACGGCGATGTTCCTGTTCCGTGAGGTCGCCGGCGAGATCAAGTTCGATCCCGCCGCAGTCGATCGGGAGCGCGGCGTGATCCTCGGCGAGGAACGGGCGCGCGACAATTTCCAGCTCCACCAGCTGGTGGACATGATCGGTTTCCAAGCGCCTGGAACACCCTATCCCAACCGGCTTCCGATCGGGATCGACGCAGTCCTCAAGACGGCGAAGGCCGAGACGATCCGGGATCTTTATCACCGCTTTTATAGGCCCGAGAACGCGACGCTCGTGTTCGTCGGCGATGCCGATCCGGCAATCGTCGAAGCGAAGATCAAGAAGGCTTTCGCTAGTTGGAGCGATGTCGGTCCCGCCGGTCCCTCCCTCCCGCGGGGCAAGGTCGATCTTGCGCGCCCTGCCGCTTTCGACACCTTCGTCGATCCTGCCGTGGCGACGACCGTGAATTACACGGTCGCGCGGCCGTGGAAGGACCCGGCCGATACGATGGCCGAGCGCCACCACGACATCGCCGAGGCGCTCGGCATAGCGATGTTCAACCGGCGTCTTCAAAAGCTCGTCAACCAGCCGGGCTCGCCCCTGCTCGGCGGCGCCATGGAGACGGACGAGGAGCGCGACGCGGCTCTCACCACCGCAGTGACTCTCGCCGCCAAGGACGGGGCATGGAAAGACGCGCTCAGTGCGGCTGAGCAGGAAGTCCGTCGTGCCGTGGAGCACGGCTTTACCGCAGCCGAGCTCAAGACCCAGGTCGCGGAGATGAGCGGTGCCTTGCATGCCGCTGCCGAGCAGGAGGACACAAGGACGAACCAGTCGCTCGCCAACGCGGTCCTCGGAGTGGTTGGACGGGACAGGTTCGTGACCACTCCCAAGTTCAGGGCAGCCGACTTCGACACCGCCGCAAAGGCGATTACTCCAGGCGAGGTGAACGCGGTCTTCCGGGAGCTGTGGAAGGGCAGCGCCCCGCTGGTCCACGTCAGTTCCAAGGAGGAAATCGCGAACGCACAGCTCGCGGACGCATTCAAGGCGAGCCGGGCGATCGCGGTAGCAGCGCCGAAGGACGGCGCCGCGCAGGCATTCGCCTACGACAGCTTTGGAAAACCAGGAACGGTCGCGTCCGACAACCGTGTCTCGGACCTTGGCGTCAGGACCGTTCGCTTCTCGAACAACGTCCGCCTCAACATCAAGAAGACCGATTTCGAAGCAGGGAAGGTCCGTTTCATGGTCCGGCTTGGTGACGGCATGCTCGACCTTCCGAAGGATGAGCCGGGTCTTGCCCCGATGCTGACGATCACCTCCGCGACCGCAGGGCTGAAGAAGCATTCGCTCGAGGAACTGAAGGACCTGCTTGCCGGCAAGGTGATCACGGTCGGCTCGAAGGTCGAAGACGATGCCTTCGTCGCGTCGGGCGCAACCACGCCCCAGGATCTGGGGCTGCAGATGAAAGTGAGCGCGGCCTATCTCCTCGACCCGGGCTACCGGCCCGAGGCGGCAGGTCAGTGGGCCAACGCCGTCCCGGTGATAGAGAAGCAGCTCAATGCCCAGCCCGAGGCGGTCGCGGGTGTGCGCCTGCCAATCCTTCTTGCAAGCGGCGACCAGCGCTTCGGAATGCCGGATGCTTCGGTCCTGACCAAGCGCAATTTCGACGAGGCGAGGACAGCGCTTGCTCCGGTGATCGCGTCGGCGCCGATCGAGATTACGGTCGTCGGCGATGTCGACGAGAATGCGGTTATTACCGCGGTCGCATCGAGCTTCGGGGCCCTCCCTGAGCGAAAGTTGAGCGATCCGGTTCCCGCCGACGTCAAGAAAGCAACCTTCCGCAGCGATCGCAAACCCATCGTCCTCACCCACGACGGGCCTCAGGACAAAGCCCTGGTCGAAGCGGTTTGGCCGACCACCGACGATTCGAACTACCGCGAAGTGATTGGAGTAGAACTGCTCAAGGACGTCCTCGACCTGATGCTGACCGAGAGCGTGCGCGAGAAGCTCGGCGACAGCTACGGAGTAAGCCTGCAGAGCGCCATGTCCGATACCTTTGCCGGCTTCGGCTACCTGTCGGCCGCCGCAGTTGTTGCGCCGGACAAGACCGACGAAGTGCAACAGGCGATCGCCGAGGCAGCGGCGCAGCTTCGCGACAAGCCGGTGAGCGCCGACCTCCTCGCCCGCGCCCGCAACCCGGAGCTCGAGAAGGTCGAGCACCAGCTGCGGGACAATGGCTATTGGATCTCGAGCCTCGCCAAGGCTCAAAGCGAGCCCAAGCGGCTCGACCGGATTCGCGAGAAGAAGGCCCTCATGCAGTCGATCACGGCTGCCGACGTCCAGAGGTTGGCGCAGAAGTATCTTCAGGCCGGCGACCTCCAGAAGGTGCGGATCGTCAGCAGCAAGGTCGCGACGACGGCGTCGCGCTAGGAGACGTCAATTGCGGAGGAACGGCGGCTCGCCTATAGCCGCCGCTCCTTTGCCATTGCCGTTGGAGTGACGCGAATCGTGGCTCGCCGCCGCCAGATTTATGAGGGCAAGGCCAAGATCCTCTACGAGGGTCCTGAGCCCGGCACGCTCATCCAGTATTTCAAGGACGACGCGACCGCGTTCAACGCGCAGAAGCGCGGCACGATCAGCGGCAAGGGCGTGATCAACAACCGAATCTCGGAGCATATCTTTACAGCGCTCCAGACAATCGGCGTACCGACGCATTTCATTCGCCGCCTAAACATGCGCGAGCAGCTGATCCGCCAGGTGGAGATCATCCCGATCGAGGTCGTGGTCCGAAACGTCGCGGCCGGCTCTATTTCGAAGCGGCTCGGGATCGAGGAAGGCACCCAGCTGCCGCGGACGATCATCGAATATTATTACAAGGACGATGCGCTCGGCGACCCGATGATCGCGGACGAGCATATCGCGTGCTTCGGCTGGGCCACCCAGGACGAGATGAACGACATCGCCGACATGGCGATCCGGGTGAACGACTTCCTGTCGGGCATGTTCGCCGCCATCGGCATTCGCCTGATCGACTTCAAGCTCGAGTTCGGCCGCGTCTGGGACGGCGACTTCGCCCGCGTGATACTCGCGGACGAAATCAGCCCGGACGGCTGCCGCCTGTGGGACATGAAGACCAACCAGAAGCTCGACAAGGATCGCTTCAGGCAGGACCTGGGCGGAGTCGAGGAGGCCTACCAGGAGGTCGCACGGCGGCTTGGCCTGCTTCAGCCGGACGAGGATTTTGCCGTGCTCGACTTTGACACGCACCGGAAGAAGCGGGGCCGTTAGGACGTCTCCTCGGCCGCTGCTTGGCCGAAATTGGTTTGATGACGAGCACTAGTCAGGCAGCCGACATTCCTCCTCGGTTTCAAATATTCCTCGGCTTTTGCGCCGGCGACCCGTCCGTGCGAGCTTCGCGCGATCATTAAACGAACGTCCTCTTGCTAGACCTCCCCTCAGCCAGCATCGACGCCCTAGCCATGAACCGCGCCCGTATCGTCACCCTCAATGCAGCGCTCGGACCGCTCGATTACAAGGTGCCTGAGGGCATGCAGGTCGAACCAGGCTCGGTGGTCGTGGCCCCCGTCGGGCCACGGCAGCTGCTTGGCGTTGCCTGGGAGGCCGATCGTCTGCCGGCGAACGAGGTGCCGGACGAGCGGTTGCGGCCACTTGCCGGAACACTCGACGTCCCGCCGATTGCGCCGCCACTGCGACGCCTTTGTGAATGGACAGCGGATTATTACCTCGCGCCCCTCGCCTCGGTCCTGCGCATGGTCCTCCCCTCGTCGGCCGCCCTCGAGGGGCCGCGGCAGCTGACCGAATATCGCCCGACCGGCCTCGCTCCCGAGCGCCTGACCCCGCAGCGCGAGAAGGCGCTTGGCGCGCTAGAAGGCCGCCAGGGAACGCTTCGCGAGCTTGCCCACCATGCCGGCGTGAGCGACAGCGTCTTGCGCGGCCTCGTCGAGGCAGGTGCGATCGAATCGGTGGCGGTCGACGCAGATCGCCCGCTTGCCATTCCAGAAGCGGATTTCGCTCCTTCCGAGCTGAACGGCGACCAGCAGGAAGCAGCTGTTAGCCTCGCCTCTGCGGTCGGCGGAGGCTTCGATCCTGTCCTGCTCGACGGAGTGACCGGCTCAGGCAAGACCGAAGTTTATTTCGAGGCGATCGCCGCGTGCTTGGGGCAGCACAAGCAGGCCCTTGTGCTGCTTCCCGAAATCGCCCTCACCGAGCCGTTCCTGAAACGCTTCGAGTCGCGGTTCGGCTGCACGCCGGTGGCGTGGCACTCGGACCTGCGCTCGTCACAGCGGCGCCGAGCATGGCGCGGGATCGCAAGTGGGGAGGCGGCAGTGATCGTCGGTGCACGGTCCGCTTTGTTCCTGCCCTATCCGCGGCTTGGACTGATCGTCGTCGACGAAGCGCATGAGCCGAGCTTCAAGCAGGAAGAGGGTGTCCAATATCACGCACGCGACTGCGCTGTGATGCGGGCGAAGTTCGAGGACATTCCGGTGATCCTGTCGACAGCGACGCCTCCGATCGAGAGCCGGCACATGGTCGAACTCGGCCGCTATCGGGAAGTTTCGCTGCCGGAGCGGTTCGCGGGCGCTTCCCTCCCGGAGATTCGCTCGATCGACCTCACGAAGGATCCGCCGCCGCGGGGCCGCTGGCTCGCGCCGACCCTCGTCGAAGAGCTCGAAACGAACCTTGCACGAGGCGAGCAATCGCTGCTCTTCCTCAACCGCCGGGGCTTTGCTCCGCTAACCCTCTGCCGCCACTGCGGCCATCGCTTCCAATGCCCCAACTGCACCGCCTGGATGGTCGAGCACCGGCTGATGCACCGCCTCGCCTGCCATCATTGCGGTCATGTCATGCCGCCTCCCAAAGCGTGTCCCGAATGCGGCGAGGAAGACACCCTCGTCGCCTGCGGCCCAGGCGTCGAGCGGATCGCGGACGAGGTCGCAGAGCTGTTCCCGGACGCACGAACGGCGATCGTCACGTCCGATACCATCTGGTCGCCACTTCGCGCAGCGGAGTTCGTGGGGGCAATGGAAGCGGGCGCGATCGACATCGTGATCGGGACCCAGCTCGTCACCAAGGGCTATCATTTCCCCAATTTGACCCTCGTAGGCGTGATCGACGCCGACCTTGGCCTTGCAGGCGGTGACCTGCGCGCGGCGGAGCGCAGCTTCCAGCAAATCCAGCAGGTCGCGGGTCGCGCCGGGCGAGGCGACAAGGCGGGACGAGTTCTGGTCCAGACGCACGATCCCGATGCGCCGGTGATCTCGGCGCTGGTGTCGGGCGACGGGCCGGGCTTCTATGGGGCGGAGACGGAGGCTCGACGTGAAGCCGCGATGCCGCCCTTTGGACGGCTTGCCGCAATCATCGTCTCCGCCGAGGATTCGGGCGAGGCTGAAACAGTCGCCAGGCGGATCGGCAATGCCGCACCCGAAGTCGAAGGCATGGCGGTCTTCGGCCCCGCCCCTGCTCCATTGGCAATGCTTCGCGGACGGCACCGGCAACGCCTGCTGGTCCATGCACGCCGCAGCCTCGACGTCCAGGACGTGATCCGCGACTGGCTCGCAGCGATCGACTGGAGCGCAAAAGTCCGAGTGAGCGTCGACGTCGATCCCTACAGCTTCGTCTAGCTGCCGAATTGACGTGCGTCATGACTGATAGCTTTAGAAATTTCCTCTTGTTTCAAAGAGTAAGGTGTTGCTAGCAGCATGATTGCAAGGGGGGTCTAATCGTGCGTCGTATCGTCTTGCTGGTCGTGTTCCTGTTCATCGCGGCTCCAGCGAATGCCGAATGGTGGGAAGCCAAGACCGACCACTTCGTCATCTATTCCCAGGATAGCCAAAGCAGCACTCGCGACTTCGCGACACAGCTCGAGCGTTACGACAATGCGCTGCGATCCCTGCAAAGCACCAAGTTCGAGCCGATTACGGCCGACTGGCAGCGGGTGACGATTTACCGCTTCGGCGACATCGACGACATCGGAAGGCTCGCCCATTCATCGGGCGTCGCAGGCTTCTACAAGCCCGAGCTCGCGCCGGTTGAGTTCACGCCCGTGCGCGAATCGAAGGATCTCGGAAGCATCGTCCACCGCGACAGCCGGACGGATCTCGATCCGCGCTCCGTACTGTTCCACGAATATGCGCATCACTTCATGTTTCAATATTTTCCGGCCGGTTATCCGAGCTGGTATGTCGAGGCATTCGCAGAAACCCTCGCAACGATCGACCTCAAGCCGGACGGGAGCTTCCACCTCGGCAATCCACCCCAATACCGATCGGATGACCTGTTCCACAGCATGATGACGGTGACGCCCCAGAGCCTCCTCGCGAGCACCTCCAAACCGGACTTCGAGGACTTCTACGCATATTATTCGGTCGGTTGGCTGATGAACCATTACCTGACCTTCGAACCGACCCGGAAAGGCCAGCTTCAGACCTATTTGCGGCTCGTCAACGACGGCGTTTCGTCCCCGGACGCCGCGCGCAAGGCGTTCGGTGACCTTGGCAGGCTCAATGACGAAATCATCCGCTACAAGAACCGCGGCAAGCTGTATGGCGCGGACGTTCGCCCGGCGAGCGTTACGCCGCCGCGTGTGTCGATGCGTAGGCTCAGCGACGACGAGGAAGCGGCAATGCGGGTCAAAGTCCGCTCGAAAGCCGGGGTTACGCATGCCGAGGCGGGGAACGTCGCTGCCGATGCCCGCGAAGCCGCCCGTAAATATCCGAACAGCTATCCCGTCCAGCTCGCCCTCGCAGAGGCGGAGTTCGACGCTAATCATCTCGAGGCTTCGGAAGCCGCGGCGGCGCGCGCGGTCCAGCTGCAGCCCCAGGGCGTCGACGCTCTCATTGCCCAAGGCGAAGCGCTCCTCGAGCGCGGCAAGAAGAACAAGGACAAGCAATTGCTCGGCGCCGCCCGCTCCTGGCTCGGCAAGGCACATGACGTCGACCCGCACCATCCAGCACCGCTTCTCGATAATTATCTCACATATTATTATTCGGGCGAGCAGATCCCCCAGAGCGCGCTCGTCGGGCTCGAGCAAGCCTATCTTGCCGCACCTCACTACGGCGACCTGCGTCTCATCCTCTCCCGCCAGCTTCTAAGCGAGAAAAAGGGAGATCTTGCGCGCGAAATCCTGCTCCCGCTTGCCTTGAACCCGCACGTTTCGAAGGAGCGCAAGAATCTTCACGGGGTCGTTGAGCTCATCGAGGCGAAGAAGCTCGACGAGGCCTATAATGCGCTCGCAACGGAAATGGCGCGGGAAGACGACGAGGCGAAGAAGGGCGATTAGGCCGTAACTGTCTCCCGGCGGCGGCGCACCCAGCGCGGCTGCACGAGTTCGCCGCGTCTCAGAGCGAGCCAAACGATCCAGAGACCAGCGGCGGTTGCCACGAGCAGAGCGAGGATCGACGCCTCGAGGCCGAATTGGCCGCCTGACAGGAGCGCCGGCCCGGAGAGCTTCGCCTGGACGAGACCGTGTTCGTCGAGACCCGAGACCGGAACGTCGAAGATTTCGCCCTGGGTGAAGTTCCAGGCTGCGTGCAGGCC
>JBJMVK010000038.1:0-8920 GCA_045810725.1 Sphingomonas sp.
CGGCATGCCGGCGACATCACGGCCGATAACGGCGGCGGCGTGTATGCGGTGCGAAGCGATTGCCCGATTGCCGGAGTTCTTGCCGGCACTGGCGACATGACCTTGTTCAACCCGCAGAACACGAACGATTCCCGAGCGATCGACGTCACTGCCGCGATCACGGATCTTCGTGCCTCGTGCCAGGATGTCGGTACCGATGTCATTTCGACCGCGACGTTCACGATCGTGGGCCTGCGGCGGGAAGGGGGTTCCGCTCGGCAGGTCGTCCTTCCCTATTTCAACGTCGCGCTTCGCGGTGGGCAGACGATCGCGGCCAAGCAGATTGGCCAGGCAGTGCTCAACTTCAGGGCCGGGGATGTCCATTCCTATGCGCGCGTCCAGGCAACGGTTCGGGTGAACCGCGGCGCGGCGGCCCTGCCGGCGAACGTCCGCGAGATCCTGACTCGGCCGCGTAAGTCCGGCCAGGCGGAAGCGGCCGTCGACCCGATGTCGGATCCTGCGGTGGCGAAGGCCGTGGCCGAGGCGACTTTCGAACAGCTCGTCGGCTTCCAGCTGACGCCGGGTCAGATCAAGTACAACGCGACTCGCTAACGCGTTGACTTGGCTGGCTCGCGCGGCCAAGGGCACGCGTGTCTCCGGCGGTGACTCGCTGCCGGAAAGGCCGCACGGGAGAGTTCCGCTTTAGCCTCCAAAGGCCAAGGCGGGCGCCGAAGGAGCAACCGCCCCCGGAATCTCTCAGGCATAAGGGACCGCGCGCGCCTGACAGTCTGGAAAGTGTCCGGCCCTAGCTTCGGCGACGGCGGGCCGCCGAAGGGGCAAAGCTCTCAGGCGCTAGGGACAGACGGGGGCGGCGGCCGGACGGCTCGTGGCGAGCATCGGCAGTCGCACCCTTTGCCGGAGCGTGTTGAATGAGCAGGGAAGTCCACAACGGCCCGACCGACGAGACCCACGCCCGGGGCACGCCCTACAGCGGCGATCCTGCTGGTGGAACCGGAGCGCCGCCTTCGCTCGACAAGCTTCCGCTCGACTCATGGCACCGCGACCGCGGCGCTCGAATGGTGCCGTTTGCCGGTTACGAAATGCCGGTTCAGTATGAGGGTATCATCGCCGAGCATCTGTGGACCCGCGAGAATGCCGGGCTGTTCGACGTTAGCCACATGGGGCAGCTCCTGGTGCACGGCCGCGGCGTCGATTCCGCCCTCGAGAAGCTGATGCCCGGCGACTTTCAAGCCGCTCTCGACATGAAGCCCAAATATTCCCTGCTCCTCGGCGAGGATGGCGGGATCGTCGACGATCTGATGGTCACGAGAAGGGGCGAAGACTTCTACATCGTCGTCAATGGCGCCACCAAGCAGGGCGACATTGCCTACATGGAGCGGCGGCTGCCCGGCGAAGTCTTCATCGATTATATGAAAGAGCAGGCGCTGCTTGCGCTCCAGGGACCCCGCGCGGCGGACGTCCTCGAAACGATCCTGCCGGGCGCTAATGAACTGGGCTTCATGCAAGGCCGCCCATTCAACTGGCGCGGTCACAATCTCTGGGCCAGCCGCTCCGGATACACAGGCGAGGACGGTTTCGAGATTTCCGTTCCTGCAATGGCGGCTGCGGACCTCGCGAATGCGATCACTGCAAGCGCTCTTGTGAAGCCGATCGGGCTTGGCGCGCGCGACTCGCTGCGTCTTGAAGCGGGCCTTCCGCTCTACGGCCACGATCTTGACGATAAGACGACCCCTGTAATGGCGGGGCTGACCTTCGCCATCAACAAGCGCCGGCGCATCGACGGCGGGTTCGCTGGCGCACTGCGCATTCTGGCAGAGATCGAGAAGGGCCCAATCGAACGGCGCGTCGGCCTCGAGGTCGAGGGACGACAGCCGGTTCGCGAAGGCGCTCTGGTGCTAGACGGCGAAGGCAATGAGGTAGGTAGAATCACAAGCGGCGGCTTCTCGCCCTCGCTGCAGCGACCGATCGCCATGGGCTACGTCGCCGCATCGCTCGCCGAAAATGGGACCGCGCTGAAGCTCGAGCAGCGGGGAAAGCTGTTCGATGCGCGCGTTACTCCAATGCCATTCGTCCCGCACCGCTACCACCGCAAGGGAGCTTCAGCATGAGCCTCTATTTCACCAAGGAGCACGAGTGGATCCGAATCGACGGCGACACTGCGACGATTGGAATCTCCGATCACGCACAGGAACAGCTCGGCGATATCGTCTTTGCCGAAGTGCCCGAACCCGGCAAGCGGCTCAGCAAGGGCCAGGAGGCCGCTGTCGTTGAATCCGTCAAAGCCGCGTCGGACGTCTACGCCCCAGTCTCCGGAGAAGTGGTCGAAGGGAACAGCAAGGTCACCGGCGATCCTTCGCTCGTGAACAGCGACCCGGAAGGCGAAGGTTGGTTCTTCAAGCTCAAGCTCGACAATCCGGGCGAACTCGAGGGCCTCATGGAAGAAGCCGCTTACCGCGAGTGGCTCGGAACCCTTTGAGCCGAAGCGCCGCCTCGACCAGCAAGTGGAACGCGGGCGATTATGCGCGTGTCGGTAGCTTTGTCGCAGAGCTCGGCGGGGCTGCGCTGGATCTGCTTGATCCGCACGCAGGGGAGCGAATCCTCGATATCGGCTGCGGGGAGGGCACCTTGACGAAGAGGATCGCCGGGCGCGGCTCGACGGTGCTCGGGATCGACAATTCGCCGGAGATGATCGCGGCTGCGCGCGCCGAGGGCGTCGACGCGATTCTCCTGGCGGCCGAAGACATGCAGTTCTTCAACGAGTTCGATGCAGCCTTCTCGAACGCTACGCTCCACTGGGTGCTCGAAAAGGACCAGGCCGCGCGCGCAATCTTGCGGGCTCTGAAGCCCGGCAGCCGCTTCGCTGGAGAGATGGGCGGCGAGGGCAATCTTGAGAAGCTGCGCGAGGCACTCGACGAGGAGCTGGTCATCCGCGGCTATTTGCCGCCCGTGGAGGCGAGCAACTGGTACGCATCGCCAGAAGAGTTTGCCGCCGTCTATGAAGCCGCCGGCTTTGGCGAAATAGACGCTCGGCTGATCGAACGCCCGACAATCATCGACCACGGCGTCGCGCAATGGGTGACCACCTTTCGCCGCGGCTGGCTCGACCGGGCGGGGGTGCCCGAGGATGAGCGCGCCGAAATTGCCGGCGCCGTTGCCGATCGCGTCGGCTCCAATGTTGCCGATTATGTCCGACTTCGCTTCATCATGAGGAAGCCCGCCTGATGCGTTACCTGCCACTGAGCGACGCCGACCGCAGCGAGATGCTGCGCGTGATCGGCGCCGGCTCGATTGACGAACTGTTCCGCGACGTACCCGCAGAGGCGCGGCTTACCGGCGCGATCGAAGGCCTGCCGATGCACGCTTCGGAAATGGCAGTGGAGAGGCATATGACCGCCCTTTCCCGCAAGAACATGGTCGCTGGAGACGTGCCCTTCTTCCTCGGCTGCGGCGCCTACAGGCACCACATTCCCGCGAGCGTCGATCACATCATCCAGCGCGGCGAGTTGCTGACCAGCTACACGCCGTACCAGCCGGAGATCGCGCAAGGTACGCTGCAGATGATGTTCGAGTTTCAGACGCAGGTCGCGCGCCTGTTCGGCTGCGAAGTTGCGAATGCCTCCATGTACGACGGATCGACGGCGATGTGGGAAGCGATCCTAATGGCGCATCGAATCACGCGCCGGAACAAGACAATCATCTCCTCGGGCGTCCACCCGCACTACGTCAGCGTTGCCGAGACATTGGCGAAGTTCAGTTCCGACATGCTCGACACGTCGCTTCCGGAGCTGGACTCGGAGACGGACATCGAACGCCTCCTCGGGAAGATCGACGAGCAGACCAGCGCCGTCGTCGTCCAATATCCGGACATTCTTGGGCGGATCACCGATCTCACGCCGATCTCGCAGGCGGCCCATGCCGCGGGGGCGCTGCTGATCGCGGTCGTTACGGAACCCGTCGCTCTTGGTCTCATCAAGGCTCCCGGCGAAATGGGAGCCGACATTGTAGTCGGGGAAGGTCAGTCGATCGGAGTCGGTCTCCAGTTCGGTGGACCCTATGTCGGTCTGTTCGCCTGCCGCGAGAAGCACGTCCGGCAAATGCCCGGCCGCCTCGCCGGCGAAACCGTGGACGCCGAGGGGAAGCGCGGGTTCGTTCTCACGCTCTCGACGCGCGAACAGCATATCCGCCGCGAGAAGGCGACGTCCAACATCTGCACCAGCTCGGTTCTTTGCGCACTTGCGTTCACGGTTCACCTGACCCTGCTCGGCGAGAAGGGGCTTCGTCAGCTCGCCTCCTTGAACCACGCGCGCGCGTGCGAGGTTGCAGAACAGCTCGCCCAGATTGCGGGAGTCGAACTGGTGAACGACAGTTTCTTCAACGAATTCACGTTGAGGCTGCCGGTGGAAGCTCGGCCCGCGGTTCACGCCCTCGTCGAGCGCGGCGTGCTCGGAGGAGTCTCGCTCGGTCGGCTCTATCCTGGCGCCGACGCGCTCGAGAACGGCCTCGTCGTCGCCGTTACGGAAACGGCTAAGGACGAGGATATCGAAGCCTTGGTCGCTTCGCTGAAGGAGGTCACCCGATGACCGTCAATCCGTCGGGCTGGCGGCCCAGCACCCCAGCGAACGAAGCTGGAGAAGCACAGACCGTTACAGGCAACCGCGCGTTGATGCTCGAAGAGCCGCTCATTTTCGAAATCGGCAGCAGGGAGCAGACTGGAGTTGATTTCGAAGAGCCGCAGCAGCGGGCTCCCCGCACCGGGGGACTGGAGCGGAGCGAGTGCATTGGCCTTCCGGGCCTCAGCGAGCCCGAGGCTGTGCGCCACTACACGCGCCTGTCGCGGCAAAATTACGCGATCGATCTCGGGCTTTTCCCGCTCGGAAGTTGCACGATGAAGCACAATCCGCGCCTCAACGAGAAAGTCGCGCGCCTTCCGGGCTTTGCCGATGTCCACCCGCTGCAGCCGCAGGAGACGGTCCAGGGCGCGCTCCAAGTCATCGACGAGCTGGCATTCTGGCTGCTCGACCTCACGGGCATGTACGGCGTCGCGATGAGCCCGAAGGCCGGGGCCCATGGTGAGCTGTGCGGTCTGCTGTGCATCCGCGCTGCGCTGGAAGCGCGCGGCGACAAGCGCGAGGTGGTGCTGGTTCCTGAGAGCGCCCACGGGACGAACCCTGCGACCGCTGCGTTCGCCGGCTATCGCGTCGAGAACATCCCTGCGAACGCCGCCGGCCGCGTCGACCTCGAAGCGCTGAAAGGGAGGCTCGGCCCAGATGTCGCGGCCGTGATGATCACTAATCCAAACACCTGCGGGCTGTTTGAGCCTGACATGAAATCGATCAGCGACGCCGTGCATTCGGCCGGAGCGTTCGTCTATTGCGATGGCGCCAATTTCAACGCGATCGTCGGCAAGGTCCGGCCCGGCGATCTCGGAATTGATGCGATGCATATCAATCTTCACAAGACCTTCTCGACTCCGCACGGCGGCGGCGGGCCTGGCTCGGGTCCTGTGGTGCTTTCCGAAGCGCTGTCGCCCTATGGCCCATTGCCGTTCGTCGCAAAATACGGCGACGGCAGCTACAAGATCGTGGAAGAAGAAAATGCGAGCGACGAGCATCCGAATGCCTTCGGCCGGATGGTTGCGTTCCACGGACAGATGGGAATGTTCACGCGGGCGCTCGCCTACATGCTGAGCCACGGCGCCGATGGCCTCAAACAGGTCGCCGAGGATGCAGTGCTCAATGCCAATTATCTCCTGCGCAGCCTAGAGGGCGTGCTCGACGCCCCGTTCGCGAAGAGCGGCCCGTGCATGCATGAGGCGATCTTCTCCGACAAAGGGTTCGCCGACGATATCAGCACGCTCGACCTCGCCAAGGCGCTGATCGACGAGGGCTTCCACCCCATGACGATGTATTTCCCCCTGGTCGTGCATGGAGCGATGCTCATCGAGCCTACGGAGACCGAGTCGAAGGCGAGCCTGGACCAGTTCATCCTCGCAGTGCGCTCGATCGCGGAGCGGGCCAAGGCTGGTGACCAGAGTCTCAAGGCGGCCCCCATCCATGCGCCGCGACGGCGGCTCGACGAAACGCTCGCCGCAAGGAAGCCGGTGCTTACCTATAGGCGGGCGGAGCCGGCCGAGGCAGCGGATTAGCTTCGAGGGAGGGGCGTCGATGCAGGTACAAACTCACTCGGTTCACCAGAGCTGGATCAGCTACGGCGTCTCAATCGGGATCATCGTTGTCGTCATGTCGCTGAGGATGCGCCGAATGGCCCAGACGCGGCCGCTTAAGCTTGGAACGTTGTGGGTGGTGCCGGCGATTTATGGCGGGGTGGCAACCCTCATGTTCTTCCAATTCCCTCCGACCGGCTGGGTTGCAGTCGCCACAATAGCCGGTGTCCTCGTCGGCGCTGCCGTGGGCTGGCAGCGCGGCAAGATGATGCACATCGACGTGGAGCCGGAGACCCACGCCCTCAACCAGAAAGCCTCGCCGACAGCGATGTTTTTCCTCATGGCGCTGATAGCTCTGAGAATGCTCGGGCGTGGCCTGCTCGGCTCGGAAGACTTCAGCCCAGCGATGTTGACGGACCCGCTGATCTCCTTCGCGTTCGGCATGTTCACGCTTCAGCGAACCGAGATGTATCTTCGCGCAAGACGCCTGCTCGAGGAGGCGCGGGGCGCCGCCGGATGACCGACGAGCGCCGCTTTTATGAAACTGCTTCTCAAGGTGCGTTGCGCTCGGCTCCTGCAGCTCAGAGGAACCGTGATTCGATCGCGGCGGTCTTAAGTGAATGGCTTCCGCCGAGCGGTCTCGTCCTCGAAATAGCTGGCGGAACGGGTGAGCATGCCGTTCATTTCGCGCAACGGTTTCCCCAACTCGAATGGCAGCCGAGCGACATCCATCCAGACGCGCTGGCCTCGATTGCCGCGCGGCGGTTGGAAGCCGGCCTTGCCAATGTCCGGCAGCCAATTGTCATCGACGCGGGCGCGGCGGATTGGCCGATCGACAGCGCCGCGGCGGTGCTCAGCATCAACATGGTGCACATCAGTCCCTGGAGCTCCGCGCTGGGGCTCATTTCCGGAGCGGCTCGATTGCTCGATCCCGGCGCGCCCTTGGTCCTTTATGGGCCGTGGCTGAAGGAGGGAGTGCCAACGACGCCCAGCAACCTCGATTTCGACGCGGATCTCAAGCGACGAGATCCACAATGGGGACTGCGCAACGTCGAGGACTTCGCGATCGAAGCCGAAAAGCGAGGCCTCGAGCTGGTCGAAACGCGCGCGATGCCCGCCAACAACATGATGCTTCTTCTGCGGCGGTGTTAAACGAAGCTTTACTACACTTGGGCTAGGCGCACGGGGATGGACGAGAGCAGCATGATGAAAAGCCGGCGTTCGAGGCGTTCCCCGGTGCTGCTTGCCGCCACGGTCGAAGTTGGCGGCAAGGCGGTTAGCGTGAAGTTGCGCAATCTTTCCGAAGAAGGCGCACTCATCGAAGGCGATCGTCTTCCACTTGAAGGTTCGAGTACCTTCTTCGAGCGCAATGAGCTGCGCCTGAGGAGCCGGGTTGTCTGGGTACAAGGGCGTTACGCGGGAGTCGCTTTCGATTATCCGCTCAAGTCCGAGCAGGTTCTGCGCAACGTGCCGGCGCCGAAACCGCGGGCGAAGCAGGATTTCAGGCGCCCTGGCCTCGCCTGCCGGCCGCTCAGCGATTACGAGCGGCGCATGCTCGAGCGCTGGATGACGGCTTCGCCGATGGGATCTGTCGGAGAATAATCACCCTCGGCCCGTCGCCGCTGCTCCCGCTGCTGTTCCTGCAGCCATTCGACGAGCTCGGAAAGGACGAGCGCTCGGTTGAAGGCGAGGCCATAAGCCTCGTCGTCACTCCATTTCACTACTCCAGCAGCAGGGGTCAGGCCGGGAAGTGTAATTACGATGTCGGCGCCGACGATCAGGCTTCGGCGCGCTTCGACACAAAGACCTCCCTGCGAAATGTTCAGCAGCCGGATACGGACGAGGTCGCCGTTCTGGCGTACCCAGGCGTTGCAGTCGACCTCGATGCGTGGAAGGCGAGGACGCGGCCCGTCGCCCGGCGGCGCAAGCAGCAGGAGAACGTCCATCGGCGCGTCGAACGTGACGCCGGTGAGGCCGTCCTCGACCCACTTGACCACGCCCTTCACCGGGTCGCCTTGCTTGAGCTCGATTGAGAGCTCGGTTCCGATCGGGATATTCGAATAGGCGCGGATCATCATCCCGCCCGCCGAGATGTTCCGGATCAGGCACAGCTCGCGCCGGTTCGCGACCACGATCGCGCCAACTCGAAGCAGACTGAGATAGCGGTCAGTGCCACGACGGTCGGGTTGGGTCGGAGGTGAGGGGTCGAGAGAATAAACGGTAGTTTCGAGGGGTTGTTCTTCCACGAGCGGCTCCGACGAAGCACAATACGCATTTGTTTTCCGGCCAGAAAATTCCGGCTCGGCCCCACATGGCGTGCCTACCAGCGAAAGGCTTACCAGAGTGTTGCCGAGCTCGGTCTGATTGCCGACACTTTCGTCGGGGTATAGACCAGCTCCAACCTGGAGGTGTCGTCATGATGCGGCAGTCGTTCTTTGCACTCGCGGTGCTAACCAGCTCTGGAACGCTTGTCGCTCAACCCGCAACGACAAAGCTCGAAGCGGTCTCCGGCATCCCGGCTATCGACAGCCAGACGCAAACCGAGGACGTCCAGTTCAAGAACGAGCAAGACGACCGAATGACTGTCCCGGTGCAATTATCGGGTGTCGGGCCGTTCCGGTTCCTGGTCGACACGGGCGCGGACCGTACGGCGGTGTCGCGCGAGGTGGTTGGAAGGCTCGGCCTCCAGAGCGGCAACGAGGCGTCGGTCCACACCATCGCCGGAGTAGCCCGGGTCTCGACCGCGACGGTTCCCAG
>JBJMVK010000039.1:0-13655 GCA_045810725.1 Sphingomonas sp.
GCTCAGCCGCGCGGGTCTGCGCGAGCCGGACAAGCCGATCGGCAACTATCTCTTCTCGGGCCCGACCGGCGTAGGCAAGACGGAAGTCGCGCGCCAGCTCGCGTTGATCCTCGGAATTCCGCTGCAGCGGTTCGACATGTCCGAATATATGGAGCGACATTCGGTAAGCCGTCTGATCGGCGCTCCTCCGGGCTACGTCGGCTACGATCAGGGCGGTCTTCTCACCGATGCCGTCGACCAGCACCCGCACAGCGTGCTCCTGCTCGACGAGATCGAGAAGGCGCACCCCGACCTGTTCAACATCCTGTTGCAGGTCATGGACAACGGAAAGCTCACGGATCACCACGGCAAGACGGTGGACTTCAGGAACACGATCCTGATCATGACCACCAATGCCGGAGCCTCCGACATGGCTCGCGAGAGCATCGGCTTCGGCGCGGCCTCGCGGGAGGACGCGCAGGAGGACGCGGTCAAGAGGATGTTTACTCCGGAATTCCGCAACCGCCTCGATGCAATCGTGCCGTTCAGCTACTTGCCGCCGGCGGTCGTCGCCCGGGTCGTCGACAAGTTCATCTTGCAGCTGGAACTGCAGCTCGCCGATCGCAACGTGCATATCGAGCTCGATGACGAAGCGCGTCAATGGCTCGTCGATCGTGGCTACGACAAGCTCTACGGCGCTCGTCCGATGGGCCGTCTCGTCCAGGAGAAGATCAAGCAGCCCCTCGCCGAGGAACTGCTGTTCGGCAAGCTCGTCAACGGCGGCGAGGTGAAGGTCCGCATCAAGGACAATGCTCCCTCCTTCGAGATCGTGCCCGCCCCGCCCAAGCCGACGAAGGCAAAAGCAAAGCCGAAGGCAAAGCCTCCTGCCAAGAAGAAGACCGGCGGCGAGGCGTCAGCAGCCGAGTAAATGCCAAACGAGTTCGAGGAAGGGCCGGGAGGAAGCTCCCGGCCCTTTTTGCTCAGGCCGGGATTGGAGGCATCTGCGGCTTAGCACTGAAACGCTCCGCCTCCTCCGAACCATCGGTCGTGTCGCCCTCGCTGTAGCTGTGCGCGCCGGCGCCAGCGAGATGGCCCCCATCGACGATGAGATACTCCTCGCGAATGGGTCGGCCTTCGAGAAAGCACTCGAGGATCTCGCGGGTGCCGGCGGCGTAGCGTGCCTGCGCTGAGAGCGAGGTGCCCGAAATATGCGGAGTCATTCCGTGATGCGACATTGTACGCCACGGATGTTCGCGCGGAGCGGGCTGAGGAAACCATACGTCGCCTGCATAGCCTGCGAGATGACCGCTCTCGAGGGCAGCGGCGACGGCGTCGCGGTTGACGATCTTCCCCCGCGCGGTGTTCACGAGATAAGCCCCCCGCTTCATGCGCGTGATCATCGCCGCGTCGAATAGATTCTCGGTCTTCGGGTGCAGGGGCGCGTTAATAGTGACGACGTCGCACACGGCGACCATGTCCTCGACGCTCGGATGATAGGTGACCCCGAGCTCTTCCTCGATCTCGAGTGGGAGGCGATGAGGATCGTGATAATGGAGATGGACGTCGAAGGGCTTGAGCCGGCGCAAGACCGCCGTCCCGATGCGTCCAGCCGCGACCGTGCCGATGTGCATTCCCTCGACGTCATAGGAGCGCGCCGCGCAATCGGCGATGTCCCAACCACCGCGTTTCACGACTTCCCATGATGGAAGGTAATTGCGCACCAGGCCGAGGATCATCATCACAACGTGCTCGGACACGCTTATTGAATTGCAGTAGGTGACTTCGGCGACCGTGATATTGCGCTCGCTCGCTGCCTGCAGGTCCACGTGATCGGAGCCGATCCCGGCGGTAATGGCAAGCTTGAGGTTGCGCGCTTTGGCCACCCGTTCGGTCGTGAGATAGGCTGGCCAGAAGGGCTGCGAGATCACGACGTCGGCATCGAGCAGCTCGCGTTCGAAGACGCAGTCCGGTCCATCCTTGTCGGAAGTGACCACAAGAATGTGCCCGGCATCTTCGAGGAACTTGCGCAGCCCCAGCTCTCCCGAAACGCTGCCAAGCAGTTCGCCGGGCCGAAAATCAATCGCGCGCGGGCTCGGAAGCGTCTGCCCGTCCGGATAACGGTCGATCTTAGGAAGGTTGTCGCGGGGATAGCTCGCCGGATTTCCGTTGAGCGGATCGTCGTAGAGGACACAAAGGATCTTCGCCATGGGAAGGCGCCTTTCCTGATCGCAGAGGGACAGGGGCACGCGCTACGGCCGGCACTTGCGCCGGGATCTGCGGCTCGCCCTTACCAGCTTTTTCAACGGCACGGCACCGCTGTTGCCGCCCGGAGACGATGATCAACCCTGAGATTGGACCGAGATGACGCCCTTTGAGCCCTCCGCCGCGGGGCTTACGTGAATGATGAACGGACTGCCGTCCTTCGATTTCCCGGCGATGGACTCGCCGGCGAGCGCCGCCTCGACGCCCTTTTTCTTGAACTGGTCGAGGAAGTAGGAACGCACCTCGTCCGGTGCTCCCGGAGCGTTGAAGCTCATGTCGACGGTCGCACCCTTATCGTGCGCGTCGAGATTGAAACCTGTCACCGAACTCCCCGGCATCAGCTTCACGCCGTCGATATCGAAATTGCCGTTGTGCATCATTCCCGCCGGCACCTTCACCTGGCCCTCGGCAATCGGCAGGTTGAAGGCGATATGGCCGCTCTCGTCGGCATGAATGCTGACGTTCTCGTCGGCGCCCGCCGGGCTCTTCGAGTGCACGTTGCAGGACGCAAGCAAGGGCAGGAGCAATAGGATAGCAGCGCGGGTCATGGGGACCTCCCGTGTTATTCTTATAACACAGTTGGTCGGGCTTCCGTCAAGGTTGTCTAGAGCGCGCCATATTCGTCTCGGCGCTTCCACCACACCCCTTCGCTCTCGTTGCGTCCGAGCGGAGCCCGGTCGAGCCATTGGTAAGCACCCCACAGCCCGTCGAGGCCGCGGGCGTAGGTCGAGTAGCTATGGTAGACCTCATCACCCTCGAGCACGAACGCGCTCATCCCGGGCATTTCGCGAAGAAAGGTCGGAAGGCTCACACCGCACATCGCTGCAAATCCTCCGGGCGCGCCTACGTCCGTCGGCGCGACAGGCTTCTGCTCCTCGAAATTATATTTGTAGCCCTCACCCTGCTGCGCCTGGGTGAACCCGACGCCATAGTCATAATTGAAGTCGCTCTCGAAGGACGATGCCCAGGGGAAGGTCCAGCCCATCTTCACCCTGCGGTCCTGAAGCTTCTCGAGGGGCGCCCGGGAAATTGCCCACAACATCACGTCATGGTGCGCAAGATGCTCCCAGAAGCCGTTGAACCCATCGGCAATCATCGAGCAGGAGGGACACGGCGCCTTGTATTCGGGGCCGAACATGAGGTGGTACACGAGCAGCTGCGAGCGGCCCCGGAACAGATCTTTGAGGCTCTGCTCGCCCTCATCGGTGTCAAACCGATATTCTTTTTCGAGCCGGACCCACGGCAGGGCCCGCCGCTGCTCAGCCACCTGGTCGCTTCTGCGGGTCAGCTCTTTCTCGTTTTCGAGTAGATCAAGCCGGGCCTTTAGCCACTCGTCGCGGCTTGCGACCGGATGTGTGGTCGTGATCGTTGCCATCGTCCCATCCTTTGCGGTTGATGCAGGCCTCAGCACCGCTTCCGGCTGCCGGCGCAAAAAGACCGCCCACAGTCATCCAAGCCCCAATCCGATGCACAAGGTGCACATGGCTCAGCCAAGCGCCTTGGCGACGGCTTCGCGCGACTGCCTGTGGAGTGCCCAGAAATCCTTGACGCTGCGGCCGGCGAGCTTCTCCTCGAGAACCGCAAGATGCGACGTCCAGCCGCCACCGAAGTCCTCAAATCCGCTCTGGCTGGTGATGCCGCTGTGGGTCAGCACGAGCCGCGTGCGTCCATTCTCGTCGAAGAGTTCGTAGCTCACCTGTCCAAACTTCCCGCCCTGGAACGTTGTTTCCAGCAGTCTCGGGGGGTCGAAGCGGAGCACCTTCTCTTCGAAGACGCGGCCTTTGAAGCACTCGTAGCTCTCGGGATAGGGGACGACGCCTTCGGACAGTTTGTCATGGTCGACGACGAGTTCGAAGCTGCTGTCGGGACGGGCATCCGACCCACCCATGAACCATTGCTCGCGAAGCTGAGCCTCGGTGAGGTACCGCCAGACCGTCTCGGGCGGCGAATCGAGAAGGCGCTCGAGCCGGATTGCGTCGGGGGCGACACGCTCAATCGATGCGACTGCAGCTTCAACCATGATTTGGCTCCATTTGGTGTGACAGGGTACCGAGGATCATGGTCCAGCCACTGCGGACCGGCTCGGCATAGGGCGCCCATTTCGGCGGGATCTCGTGGACGAGGCTAAGGCTGCAGCCGCCGGGCGCACGGGCGAAATCGACGGTCACTTTCGACCACTCGCCTTCCTCCGTGCCGGGTCCCCGGAATAGGAAAACCAGCCGGGATGGACGCTCGATCTCGACGAACTCGCCATGATGCTCGGCGTCGCCTTCGGGGCGGCGATCGACGATCAGGAAGCGGCCGCCAACGCGGGCCTCGATCTCGCAGCGCACGATCTGGCCGGCCTCGGTCGCAAATAGAAAAAGCTTGGCCTGGTCCGGATCGAGCCAAGCATCGAACACCAGGTCCCGCGGCGCCGCGATGTGGCGCTCCACTGTGACGATGCGAGGCTCGGTCACGCTTTGTCCGCCTTGCCCTCGACCAGAGCCTGAAGTCGGTCGAGTCGGACGGACCAGAACTTCTCCCATTGCCTCAGCCAGTGCTCCGCTTCCCTCAGCGGTTCCGCCTTGAGCGAACAAATATGCTTCCGCCCCGCCTTTCGCCGCTCGATCAGGCCTGCACCTTCGAGCACTTTGACGTGCTTGGCCGCGCCAGCGAAGCTCATCGCGAAGGGTTCGCCCAATTCTCCGACAGACTTTTCGCCGAGCGCGAGGCTCGCAAGCATTCCGCGCCGCGTCGGATCGGCAAGCGCCCGGAATGTGGCATCGAGTCGATTGTCAACCATATGGTTCAAGATTAGAGACGAGCGCATAATTGTCAACCTTTTGGTTGAACAAACAATCCGGCCGTTTGTCGATCGGCCGCTTGCGATAGGCTCACGAAAGTTGAATCGTCGCGCGATCAATTCCGGAGGGGATTTTCGTTGAATCGAAATCGCACGCTTTCGCCGCTCGCGATCCTGTTTGCTGCAACCGTAATGAATGCACCTGCCACCGCGGCTCCAGCGATAGCGCCTGACCGCTACTTTACCGGGTCTGACCTGTTTGACCTCGAACTCGCGGGTGATCCGCAGATCAGCCCCGACGGACGCACCGTCGCTTATGTCCGCCGCTCGAACGACATCATGACCGACAAGGCGCGTTCGACCATCTGGCTGGTCGATGTCGCCACCGGCCAGCAGAGGCCGCTCCTTGCCGGCCCGGGCTCATATTCCTCGCCGCGCTGGTCGCCCGACGGCAGCCGCCTCGCTTATGTCGCGGCCGACGGCGCAAGTCCGCAGCTCTATGAACGCTGGCTGGCAAGCGGCGAAAGCGCCCGCATCACCGCGCTGCCGGACAGTCCTGGCGCGCTCGCCTGGTCGCCCGACGGGCGCCGCATCGCCTACACCATGTTCGTTCCCGACGAGCCCGCTTCGCTCGGAAAAGCGCCGCCGAAGCCCGAGGGCGCGAAGTGGGCCGAGCCGCTTCAGGTGATAGACAAGGTCACCTATCGATCCGACGACGAGGGTTATCTCAAAGCCGGCTATTACCAGCTGTTCTGGGTTCCTGCGGACGGCGGCGCACCCACGCAACTGACCTTTGGAGCGACCCACGCGGGCGGGCCCGTCAGCTGGACTCCCGACGGGCGCTCGATCCTCTTCAGCGCCAACTTGTCGAAGAACTGGGAGCGCGAGCCCGTCAACAGCGAAATTTATCGCATCACCATCGATGGCGGCGCACCGGTCGCCTTGACCAGTCGGGACGGCCCCGATGCCTCGCCGGTCGTCTCTCCCGACGGCCGCCATATCGCCTACGTGGGCTTCGACGACAGGAAGCTTGGCTACCAGAATAGTCAGCTGTCCGTCATGAACCTCGACGGCTCCGACAAGCATGTGCTGACCGCCGGCCTCGATCGTTCGGTCGCAAGTCCCCTCTGGTCGGCTGACAGCCGAGCGATCTACGTCCAGGTCGAGGACCGCGGAAGCAGCAAGGTCGAGCGGATCGGACTGGACGGTTCAACTCGTGAAATTGCAACCGGCCTTACCGGCGGAGAACTGGACCGGCCCTATGCCGGCGGGGATTTCAGCGTTGCAAGGAACGGCGCCGTCGCCGTCACCGTGGGCGACCCACTTCACCCGTCCGATCTCGGCGTCGCTGCTGGAGGAAGCGTGAGGCGCCTCACCCACCTCAACGAGAACCTTGCGGCCAAGGCGATGGCGCAGGTGCAGAAGCTGCCGGTTACCTCGAGCTTCGACCAGCGCCCGATCGACGCGTGGATGGTGACCCCTCCGGACTTCGACCCATCGAAGAAATATCCTCTGATCCTCGAGATCCACGGCGGTCCCTTCTCCGCATATGGCCCGAGCTTTTCGACTGACGACCAGCTCTACGCCGCGGCCGGCTATGTCGTGCTGTACACCAACCCGCGTGGCTCCACTTCCTACGGGGAAGACTTCGCGAACCAGATCGACAAGGCTTATCCAGGCCACGACTATGATGATTTGATGAGCGCCGTCGATGCGGCGATCGCAAGCGGTCACGTCGATCCGAACAATCTCTTCGTCACCGGTGGCTCGGGTGGCGGCGTGCTTACCGCCTGGATCGTAGGCAAGACCGACCGCTTCCGTGCCGCTGCGACCCAAAAGCCGGTCATCAACTGGACAAGCTTCGGCCTCACGTCCGACGGCGCTGCATATTACTCTCCTTACTGGTTCGCGAAGAAACCTTGGGAGGACCCGATGGGCTATTGGCAGCGCTCGCCGCTTAGCCTCGTCGGGAACGTGAAGACACCAACACTGGTCGTGGTCGGGAGCGAGGATTACCGCACGCCGGACAGCGAGGCCGAGCAATATTACGAGGCACTCCAGCTTCGAGGCGTTCCGACGGAGTTCGTGAAGGTCCCGGGGGCAAGCCACGGCGGAATCGCTGCCCGGCCCAGCCAGGCTGCCGCCAAGGCGAGCGCCATCCTCGCCTGGTTCGACCGTTACCGTACGGGCACTTCTGTCCTGTCGGGCGAGGGGACTTCCACGCCGACCGCCCGCTGATAGTCGACATTTGCAACCTTTTCTGGGCGTGACCGCTTCGGCTCTGCGCGTCCGGCACACTTGGATCTGGGAGAGATGAAGGTGAGGACTACCCGCTGGTTTTTGGCGAGCGCAATGGCGCTTGCTTCCGTTTCCGCTGCTTCCGCGCCCACGGGCGAGTTCAGCACCCAGCATTTGTCGGACGTCGACAAGGCGTTGTCAGCGGACGCGTTCCAGGGCCGCGGTCCCGGTACCCAAATCGAGCCCACGGTAATCAACTACATCGCCGATCAGCTGAAGTCGGCTGGCGTCCAGCCGGGGGGCGACGTGGTGAACGGCCAGCGCAGCTGGTTCCAGAAGGTGCCGCTGCTGCAGTCCGAGATCGCCGGCACGCCCCAGATCAGCCTGAACGAGGGCGGCACGCTCGTGCCGCTTCGGCAGGGTCCGGACGTCGCCGTGTTGGCGCCGCTGAATGGCGCCACCCGCGTCGACATCGTGAACGCTCCACTGGTCTTCGTCGGCTATGGAGTGGACGCGCCCGAGCGCGGCTGGAACGACTTCAAGGGCCAGGACATGCACGGCAAGATCCTCGTCGCTTTGGTCAACGATCCAGACTTCGAGGCCGCTGCAGGTGAGCCGGTCGCGGGCAAGTTCGGTGGCAAGGCCATGACCTATTATGGCCGCTGGACGTATAAGTTCGAGGAAGCCGCGCGCCAGGGCGCGGCCGGGATCATCCTCATCCACGAGACCGCACCCGCCTCCTACGGCTGGGAAGTCGTCCAGAACTCCAACACGATTGCGCAGTTCGACATCGTTCGTGAAAATCCGGCCGGCCATCACTCGCAGATGGAAAGCTGGATCCAGCGACCGCTCGCCGTTCAGTTGTTCCAGCGATCAGGGATCGACTTCGAGCAGGCGCGTACCCAAGCACGCAACCCGAATTTCCAGCCGGTGCCCTTGAAGGCGACGCTCACGGCGCATTACGGCGCCACTCCGAAGGTCATCGAGAGCCACAATGTCGTCGGGATCCTGAAAGGTAAGACCAGGCCCGACGAGACGATCATCTACTCGGCGCACTGGGACCACCTCGGCATCGGCAAGCCGGATGCGAGGGGCGATCGCATCTACAACGGCGCCGTCGACAACGGCACCGGCATCTCGGAGCTCGTGGAGCAGGCACGCGTGTGGGCCCACGGACCGCGTCCCGACCGCTCAGTGGTATTCCTTGCCGTTACCGCGGAGGAGAAGGGTCTTCTCGGGTCCGAATATTACGCAACCCATCCCCTCTATTCACCCGGAAAGACGGTCGCCGACCTCAACGTCGACGCATGGCAGCCGGTCGGCCGCCAGAAGAACTTCACGGTTCGAGGCACGGCAAAGCTCGACCTCGTCGACGACGTGATCGCCGCCGGCAAGGCGCAGGGCCGCTACTTCACGCCCGACCCCCATCCCGAGACAGGCGGGTTTTACCGTTCCGACCATTTCCCCTTCGCGAAGGTCGGAGTTCCAGCGATCAGCTTCTCGCAGGGCCTCGACCTTGTCGATGGAGGAACCGTGCACGGCGAGCAGCTCGCCCAGGAATACAACGTCAACCATTACCACCAGCCGAGCGACGAATGGCAGGCAAGCTGGGACTGGAGTGGCGTCGCGGAGAACGCCGAACTCCTCCACCAGGTCGGCTTGAAGCTCGCCAATTCACCCGACTGGCCGAACTGGTCCAGTGACAGCGAATTTCGCGCCGCGCGTGACGCCAGCGCCGCAGAGCGTAACGGCCCAGCGGCCGCGCCGGCGCAAGCGCCCCTCGCAACCCCCCAGAAGGGAGAGCGCGGTTGAGCGAGACGCTCGAGCCTGCCCTACCCGACGAGCTGGACGAGAAGGCCGACCGTTTGATGCACGAGGTCTGCCGCCGCCAGCTGACGGTCGCGACTGCGGAGAGCTGCACCGGAGGAATGCTCGCCGCGCTGCTGACCGACATCGAAGGCGCAAGCCACGGGTTCGAGCGCGGTTTCGTTACCTATAGCAAGTCCGCGAAATCGGAGCTTCTCGGCATCGACGGCGGGCTTCTCGACCACAACGCGGCGGTCTCCGAGGTCGTCGCCCGGGCGATGGCGGAGGGGGCGCTCGCCCGCTCGAATGCGGACTTCGCGCTCGGCGTCACTGGCTTTGCGGGCCCGGGCGGGCCGAGCGACGAGGAAGGCCTCGTCCATTTCGCACTTGCGCGGCGAGATCGCTCGACCCGGCACAGGGTCGAGCATTTCGGTGCCGTTGGTCGCGGGAAGGTCCGGGTGAAATCGTTGGAAGTGATGCTGGATATGCTGGAGCACGCGCTCGAACAGGCGTAATCGGCCGCGTAGCTTTCCAATGACGGGAGACGCGACGATGGCCGACATCATCTTCTACACCAACCCGCAGTCCCGCGGGCGAATCGTCCGCTGGATGCTCGAGGAGGTTGGCCAGCCGTACGAGACGGAGATCGTCGCCTATGACCAAATGAAGAGCGATCGCTATCTGGCAATCAACCCGATGGGCAAGGTCCCGGCGATCAGCCACCGCAACCACATCGTCACCGAGTGCGCAGCAATTTGCGCTTACCTCGCAGACGTCTTTCCACAGGCGGGCCTTGGCCCCCGTGACGCTGAGAAAGCCGATTACTACCGCTGGCTCTTCTATGCTGCCGGCCCGCTCGAGCAGGCCGTCGTCAACCACCATGCGGGCTGGGACCCTGCCCCTGAGCAAGGCCGCATGTTCGGCTACGGCAGCTACGACAAGGTCGTCTCGGTCCTCGACGAACTCTTTTCGCTGCGCGACTTCGTCTGCGGCGACCGATTTACCGCCGCCGACGTCTACGTTGGCTCCGCGGTCCTGTGGGGAACGCAGTTCGGCACGCTGCCGCAGCGCGACAGCTTCACAAGCTATTCCGAGCGCCTGAAATCGCGCGAACAGTTCCAGCGTGCCTGGGCGATGGATGATGAAGCACAAGAAGAAATGGTCCCGGCACAGCCGCAACCTGCCTGATTGCCTCTCAAGCGAGGAATTCACTTTTCGGAACAATTGCAGTTCAATCGGCCGGCGCTACGCTAAGGTCGTGGGCGTAGGGGAATTCGTAAAAGTTGAATGCGCTTCGGAGACGATCCGGGCTCTGGTGGGGCGTCTCGAGCGGTTCGGGGCAGTCGCTGGGGAGCCGGAATGGCTAGTTTCAGCCGTTTGGCTCTGCACGCCCAATGTCGATTATCTCGCCAGCTCGTCGACTAGGGTGCTGTCGGACGGCTACATCGCACGACCCCTCACGATCGATCGCGCGGACGATTTCGTGCGCCAGCTCAGGAGCGACCTCCCCGACGTGGCAACGCGTCTCGTCGCGCGTCATGGCGAGGCAGACTTACCCGAGCCGGCGCGTCCGCGATCGCCTCGGGCGCTTGACCAGGTTCCCGGCCCGCCGCTCTCCAGCTTTGTCGTCATCCGCGTCGCCGCTCGCGCGTCGATCCAACATAGAATCGCTTGCGGGCTGCTCTTCGACTTCGAAGCGCGCCGCCTCCTCGTGGGCACGGATGTGGAAACGCTGGCCATGGTCCTGAGCGAGGACGACACGCTGATCGACCGCTATCTCGAGGGCTGCGAATTACTTGCTGGCATGGACTATCTGGCCCGCTACGGCTGCTAGATCCCTGCCGTGACGTCTTGGCAATTCATGAGGTCGCTCACCGCTCGACGCTCCGCCTCGCTCAGTTCTGGCCGCCACAGGTCGGCGATGAGTACCACGCGGATGCGGTCGCTGTCGTTCCACGCCTCATGAAGCGTCATGTCGTCGAACACGAGCGCCCTTCCGACCTCCCACCGGCGAGTCTCGCCACCCACTCGAAACCCGCAGCCGTCCGGCACGATTAGCGGCAGGTGAGCTATCAGCCGCGCGTTGGTGATTCCGGTGTGGGGCGCGATTCGAGCGCTCGGCTCCAGCACCGAGAAATAGAGACTGGGGGAAATCAGCCCGAGCTTGGGCAAGTCCAGATTGCGCGCCAATTCCATCGTCTTGGGGCATCTGGACGCGAACTGCTCGACCGTCGTTCCATTCTTGATCAGCGGGATCATCGACCATGCGCCAGGCCGACTGGTGTCCCGGTTTGCGGCGTGCAGTCCACCGAGGCGTGACGACAGGGTCTCGCTCCGGCTCTCCGCCAGGGCCAGGAACTCCGACCGGATAGCGCCTGTTGCACCCTCCAGTTCTCCAAGGCCCTGGAAAGTCGAAGGATCGAAATAATTCTTCGGCCTCACTCCCGGCACCATGAAGACTGGCGGCGCGACCGGACCAGCTTCAAGATTTTCCAAGATGTTGGTTCGAAACCCGCGAACCCTGCGCTCTTCGTCGCGGCTGAGGTTGTACCCGGCCCCGGCGGGTTCCCATTCGACCACGTGCCTTCGCCATTCGTCGGCCGCCTGTGCGCGACGCCCCGCCCACTCGAGCTGCTTTCTCATTCCAGGCTGGAAGGAGAGGTCGAGCGGGGCATGGGCGCAGGCTGCACGATAGGCCCTCTGCGCTGCGTGAATCGCGCCGGTTGCCTCGCGAAGGCTCCCCAGGAGCAGGCACATCAGGAAGTTGCGGGGCGAAAGCTCCACGCCGGCGGTTGCGGCCTGGAGAGCGCCCGAGAGATCGCCGAGCGAACGCCGGACCGTCGCAAGCCTCAGCAACGTCGTCGAATCCCGTCCGCGCTGCGCCGCGACCTCAAGGAGGCTCGCAGCCTCGCGGATGTCGCCCCGCGCCATTGCCTGGTCGGCCTGTGCGATCAGCGACCCGGGTTGTTCGAGGCGGCTAACGGTCAAAGGATGCTCGCGCATGGGGCTTGTACCTAACCATCGTTAGGGCGGCCTGTTGCTTCATTTCGACGAAGGCGCAATCCCGCTCCACAAACGAAAAGAGCCGGGAGATCGCTCTCCCGGCCCCGTTCTTTTCGAAGAGCTGCGTCGCTTTAGCGGCGATCGCCCATGAAGCTCAGCAGGAACTGAAACATGTTGATGAAGTCGAGATAGAGCGTGAGAGCGCCCATCACGACCGTCTTCCCCGCCATCTCGGTACCGGCGACGTAGAAGTACATGCTCTTGATTCGCTGCGTGTCGTACGCCGTCAGACCGGCAAACAGCAGAACGCCGATCGCACTGATCGCGAGCGCCATTGCTGACGAGTGCAGGAACAGGTTGATCAGCATCGCGACCAGGAGGCCGACTACGCCCATGATGAGGAACGTACCCATTCCGGAGAGGTCGCGCTTGGTCGTGTAGCCCCAGAGGCTGAGGCCGAGGTACGCCGCCGCAGTCGCGAAGAACGTCTGAGCGATCGAAGCCCCGGTGAAAGCCAGGAACAGGGTCGACATCGACAGGCCCATCAATGCCGCGAATGCCCAGAACAGCATCTGCAGCGTCGAGGTACGCATCCGGGCTGCCCCGAAGCTCATCGCGAACACGATGGCGAGAGGCGACAGGGTCACCACCCAGCCGATCAGGCTCATCCCACGGCCGGTCGAGGAGACCAGTACGTCGCCGGCGTACGGCGCAAACAGGAGGGCGATGATGCCTGTCAGCAGCACGCCCGAAGCCATGTAGTTGTAAACCGACAGCATGTACGACCGAAGGCCCGCATCGCGGGCGGCGCGCGGAACGCCAACCGTCGCGGCCGGGTTCACGCTGGTCGTGCGCGGGTCATTCCATTCAGCCATCTCATCTCCTTCGCGAGGGGCAAATGGCCCATTTCGCTTCCGCAAATATATCGTTGATGGACCATCCGACTTCAAGCGAAACCCGACGAGGCGCCCGACGGGACTAGTAGAAGGGCTGGCCTGACGGCGTGCTGAACCTATATTCGGCGCTGCCATGGCCAAAAAAACAACCCGCAAAGCCGCGTCTACGGCGCTCCCAGCCGTCACGATAGTCATCGAGTGGGAGAACGCCATCGACGTCGAGGACAAGTGGACGCGTGCCGCCATGGCGGCACTTCAGAGCGAAATCGAGGCTGTTGCGCCGCGAATGGCGACCAAGCCGCGCATCATGTATCTCTATGACAAGAACGCGGTCGGTCCGGCCGCGATCGAGAAGACTCTTGAGAGCACTGCACCGCGCCTCAGGAACCTTGCCGATCTCGAGATCGTGCCGACGGACGGCCTTACTTATTACAAGCTTAAAAATTTCGGCATCGGCCAGTCAAAGACCGATATTTCAATCATGCTCGACAGCGATGCCGCACCTCAGCCGGGCTGGCTCGAGAACCTCGTGAAACCCTTCGCCGACGAGAAGATCATGGCTGTCGGCGGGTTCACCGTGCTCGGCTACGAGGACTTCCTGTCGAAGACCTTCGCCCTCAGCTGGATCTTCGACCTCGCCAGCGAGCGCGACAAGACGGTCAAGCGCGAGAAGATCCACGCCAACA
>JBJMVK010000040.1:0-12249 GCA_045810725.1 Sphingomonas sp.
AGCAGGTCGAAATGGGTCGTCTCGAGCAGCGGCACGGCCTCGGTGCCGCAGCCGACGGCCTCGACTTCATAGCCGACGCGCTGCAGAGCCCGCTGCAGGTACTCGCGCATGGACGTATCGTCTTCAGCCAGAAGGATTCTTGCCATGGTCACTCTATGCTCTCACGAATCGCCTTTTGCCAGAAGCGAATATGCGGCTCATGCGTTGCAGCCCCTCGATACCAGTCCTAAACTGGCACAAAATAACAAGGAATGGCGCGAAGCCTGCGTGACGCCTCTACCCTCCCCCATCATCCATGCATCTCGCGGTTGCGTGCCGGTCGTCCTCTCGGTCCCGCACTCAGGGCGCGATTATCCAGACTGGCTCGTCGAAGCAGCTACGGCGGGCAAGGCGGCGCTAACGAACCTTGAGGATCCCCTGGTGGACCGTCTCGTGTGGCGCGCGCTCAAGAGCGGATGCGCTGCAGTCATTGCATGCACGCCGAGGGCCGCGATCGACTGTAACCGGGCAGAAGACGATATCGATCCGTCCGTAGTAGATGGTGCCCGTCGAGGAAGGGTCACGGCCCGTGCCCGCGGCGGGCTTGGGATCGTTCCTTCGAGGACACAACAGCACGGCTACCTCTGGCGACGGCCGATCAGCCCCCTGGAGCTCGGCGAGCGGCTCGATCAGGCCCATCGGCCGTACCACCGCGCGCTTGAAGAGCAGATCGCGCTGCTGCTGGACCGGTTTGGATGCGCTCTTCTGATCGACTGCCATTCGATGCCGCCGCCGGCCCATGGCATTGCGCCGATTATCTTCGGAGACTGCCGTGGACGCACCGCAGACGCATGGGTCAGCCGCGAAGCCCTCGAGATTGCCGGCACCTGCGGGTTTCAGGCAGGATTGAACGATCCGTTCGCGGGCGGGCATGTGATCGAGCGCCACGCCGCACCGACGCGCGGCATCCATGCGCTGCAGCTGGAGGTCGACCGCAGCTGGTACCTCGATGAGGCGCTGCGCGAGCCCGGACCGGGGTTCGATCGCGTCGCTGCATTTATCGACACGCTCGCGCTCGAACTTGGCCAGGCACTCCTCGGCCGCCAGTTCGCGACCGCCGCCGAGTAGAGTTAAGCGCTCGCCGGCGCTGGCTGCGGCATCTGCGCAGGCGCCTTGCCCTGCTGCATCTGTAGGCCGAATACGCTGCGCATCTCGGTCAGCGAGAAGAGGTGGGCATAGACGAGCGGCAGAATGCCGTTCTGGTTCAGTTTGCGGAGCTCGTCGCCGCGCATATTCCTAAGCTTCTCTTCGTCCACCATTCGGAAGCCGCGATAGACGAACGGCTGCTCGAAACCCTCTGGCTGAATGGCGACCTCGCCGTCCATCAGCAGGTCCGCCTTGGTCAGCTCTTCCATGAAAGCGGCGGTGCGTTGGCCGGCGGCCTCGAACTGTTCGCAGAACTGCAGGATCGCCTTCGTCGCCTCGCTGGGTTGCTCGCCGTCGAACAGCGCCTGACCCTCGTCGAACTCGCCCACCGCGTTCGCCGACGGGTCGAAGCACAGCGAAAGCTCGTCGCTGTCCTGCCTCAGCCGAGCGAGGAGGAAGGGGTAACGGCGCACATAGGCCGGGACGTAATTGTTCGGCGCCAGCGGGCGACCGTCCGCGTCCATGAAAACATTGACGCCCTCGTTGAGGCCGAACAGCGCGATCGGAATCGGATTGTCACCGACCGAGAAAACGATCGGGTAATGACGCTGCACAAGGGTGAACTCGTCGACCGTAACCGGGATGGCGTGGGCACGCGAAACCTGCGGCATCCGCAGGATGGTGCGGACCTTCATATTGCCGTGCTGGGTCGCATTGAGCGGCTCGACGGCATTGTAGAACAACGGCAAACTCTGGTTCGGGGCGACGGTCGCCATCGAAGATCTTCTCCTGGAGCCCGGACTTACCAGCGGCACGTAGGCCTGCCTGCCGGCTGAAAATTCTCGAGGGCGCTCTATTGGCGTTGGTCCGGTTAGGCAAGCCGCCTCGGTTCGTGGACCGCAGCCGCTCATTCAGTTCATTGAACATTAAACGCGCGACTGCGAAGCCGCCATGATGGCGGCCTGCTGCAAATGATCCCGGGGACGATACTGAGCTTCGTGCCTCTCTTGATCGGGCTCTTCGCCGTTCAGCCAGGGATGGTCGGCCAGTCGGTCACGAGGCTCGTGGTACAGGACGAGGTCATCTTGAGGGTACCTCTCCAGCCACGCCAGTTCGGGGTTCAGATCGAATGGGAAGAGCATAAGGGCCCCAAGTGCATCCCTGCCGCTGGGATCCAGCGTGCATTCCTTTCCGGGACGCAACAGGTCGACATCATCCTCGTGAGCCACTCCCGCGTCCGCGCCAAACTCGATGAGGATTGTCCCGCGCTCGATTTTTACGGACGGTTCTACCTGCAGCCGCAGGACGACCGCATTTGCGTTCACCGGGATGCCATCCACTCGCGCATGGGCGGAAGCTGCATGATCGAGAAGTTCAGGAAGCTGGTGCCCAAGATCCGCCAATAGTCGGCTCTTGGATTTCCGCACCTCAGCACCCACGTTTCTTGACAAGTTCAAAGGGTTCGCACAGGCGATTTGACGCCGTCGAGTGACGCTGCGGGCCCCACCCTTTATCCGGAAGAATCAATGTCTTTTGCCGATCTCGGCCTTTCCGACGAATTGCTCCGCGCGGTAGCCGACAGTGGCTATGGCGAGCCGACGCCGATCCAGCACGCCGTTATTCCCTCGGTGCTGATGGGGCGCGACCTCGTGGGTATCGCCCAAACCGGAACTGGCAAGACCGCGGGCTTCGTGCTGCCGATGATCGACATCCTGCACCATGGCCGGAGCCGAGCTCGAATGCCGCGCTCGATGATCCTGGAACCGACGCGCGAGCTCGCAATGCAGGTCTCGGAGAATTTTGAAAAATACGGGAAGTATCACCCGCTTTCGATGGCTCTCCTTATTGGCGGCGTGCAGATGGGTGACCAAATCGCAGCGCTGGAGAAAGGCGTCGACGTCCTGATCGCAACCCCGGGCCGACTTCTCGATCTCTTCGGCCGCGGCAAGATCCTGCTCACCGGCTGCGAGCTGCTCGTGATCGACGAGGCAGACCGGATGCTCGACATGGGCTTCATCCCCGACATCGAAGAAATCTGTTCGAAGCTGCCGAAGAGCCGCCAGACCCTGCTGTTCTCGGCCACGATGCCGCCGCCGATCCAGAAGCTTGCCTCCAAGTTTCTCAATGAACCCAAGCGGGTCGAGGTCGCGCGCCCGGCGACGGCCAACATCAATATCGAGCAGCAGCTCCTCGAAGTGCCCGCCGACAAGAAGAAGGATGCGCTAAAGGAACTGCTGAAGCAGGACGACGTCAAGAACGCGATTGTCTTTTGCAACCGCAAGACGACGGTTCGCGACCTGGCGAGCAGCCTGAAGCGGGCGCGCCTTGCCGTCGGCCAGATCCATGGCGACATGGAGCAGAGCGAGCGCATCGCCGAGTTCGATCGCTTCAAGCGGGACGACATCAACATCCTTGTCGCGTCCGATGTCGCAGCGCGTGGCCTCGACGTGAAGGGCGTGAGCCACGTCTTCAACTTCGACGTGCCGTGGCAACCGGACGACTACGTCCACCGCATCGGCCGGACAGGGCGAGCCGGTGCCAAGGGAACGGCCATCACGCTCGCGACCAGGGGCGATGCAGAGCTGGTCGACCGCATTGAAAAACTCACCGGGCAGAAAATTTCGCGGATCGGAGCTCCAGGCAAGGCTTCCAAGGAGACAAGGCACACCAAGGAGACCAAGGACGCCAAGGACGCCAAGGAAGCCAAGAAAGCCAAGCCGGAACCCAGAAAGGCGGCACCGAGAACCGAGCGGCCTCCAAGCGAGCATTCCCCAGTCGTTGAAGACATCTCCTCGGACTGGAACGGTCCGCTCCCGAGCTTTCTTTCTGTGAGCGCGGGTTAGGTACAGCGCTGACACTGGAAAGCCGCGCCCCCGGTTCCTAGCTCGCTCGCGGGCTGTTCAAGCGAAGGAACCGTGATGACCGAATATGTGCCTCCGAAAGTTTGGAAGTGGGAACAGCCGAGCGGGGGGCAGTTCGCCAGTATCAATCGTCCCACGGCCGGACCGACGCACGAGAAGGAGCTGCCGGTCGGCAAGCACCCCTTCCAGCTCTATTCGCTAGCGACGCCCAACGGACAGAAGGTCTCGATCATGTTCGAGGAGCTGCTCGAGAAGGGGCACAAGGACGCCGAATATGATGCCTGGCCGATCCGCATCGGCGAGGGTGACCAGTTCTCAAGCGGCTTCGTCGACATCAACCCCAATTCGAAGATCCCTGCACTCGTCGATCGCACCGGCGCCGAGCCCGTGCGCGTTTTCGAATCGGGCGCGATCCTCGTCCACCTCGCCGAGAAGTTCGGTGAGTTCCTTCCGCAGTCAGGCCCCGAGCGCGCGGAGACACTCTCCTGGCTCTTTTGGCAGATGGGCGCCGCGCCGTTTCTGGGCGGGGGCTTCTGGCACTTCTTTGCTTATGCGCCCGAGAAGTTCGAATATGCGATCAACCGCTACGCCATGGAGGCAAAGCGGCAGTTCGACGTACTCGACCGGCGGCTTTCCCAGAGCGAATATGTCGCCGGGGCTGATTATACGATCGCCGACATGGCGATCTGGCCCTGGTACGGAGGCGTCGCCCTCGGCCGGAGCTATGAAAACGCCAACACCTTCCTCGCCACCAACGAATATGAGCATGTCATGCGATGGGCGACGCAGATCGATCAGCGCCCGGCAGTCAAGCGTGGCCGCATCGTCAACAAGATGACCGGGGATCCGTCAGAGCAGCTTCACGAGCGGCACGACGCCAGTGACTTCGACCTGCGTACCGAGGACAAGGTGCCCCTGACGCCCGAAGCGGAAGACCTTGCCGCCGTGCAGGACGACGCAATCTAGGAGCCGCAGTTTAGGGCTGCTCCAGCACCGCCTGGTTCTGCAATACCGAGGGATTGCTGGCGAGATCGTAGAGGTACTGGCGCCGTTCCTCGGAGCCGAGTTTCAGCTTGGTGAGCCTTCTTCGTTGATCCTTCGTGAGGCGGAATTTCGAATAGCCGCGGGCGATGAGGCATTTGTCGACCACGGACTGGAGGATGTTCTTCACCTCGTTGAACTGCGCCTCCGGTCGAGCCTGGTCGATGATGCGCTGATTGTCGTTCGCGAACTGGACTGCCTGGTCCATGCTGTCTCCGCCGGGAGCTGTCGCCCCCGCACGAGAGAGATTATCGAGCTGGCGCGAAGCGACCACGAGGGTCTTGGCGGCGCTGCTATCGGATACGTCCGTATAATAGCCTTGAGCAGTGCAGTCGATCGAATCGGCCCGATACTGGCCGAAGGTCACCCCGGCCTTGCCCCAGCTGTCCTTCGGGCTTGGCGCTGCTGCCGCCGGCAACGCGAACAATAGCAATGGCATTGCGAACAGGTGACGCATCGGGACGTCTCCACCCTTGAGGAGGGACACTCTCACCATGCATTGGCAAGCCGAAGATCGGGTTCAGCCCTTGGCACGATATCGCGCCAGGAAATCCGCCGCAAACGCGTTCAGTTGCTGCCCGCCGATGGCTTCGCGAAGGGCCTTCATCAGGCGCTGGTAGAACCATAGGTTATGCTGGGTCATCAGCATCGCTCCAAGGATCTCGCCCGACTTGACGAGATGATGCACGTAGGCGCGCTCGAACTGGACACAGGCGGGACAAGGGCAGTCACGCTCGATCGGGTCGCTATCCTCCGCGAAGCGCGCGTTGCGCAGGTTCAATGGACCACCGGGTGTGAACGCTTGGCCGGTGCGGCCCGAGCGGGTCGGAAGCACGCAGTCGAACATGTCGACCCCGCGCACGACCGCCTCGACGATGTCGTCCGGCTTGCCGACGCCCATGAGGTAGCGCGGGCGCTCGGCGGGCAGCATGTCGACGGCGTAGTCGAGGCAGCCGAGCATCGCTTCTTGTCCCTCTCCAACGGCAAGGCCACCGATCGCATAACCGTCGAATCCAATGTCGAGGAGGCCATCGGATGATCGCCCTCGCAGCTTCTGGTCGAGCGCGCCTTGCTGGATACCGAAGATCGCCGCGCGCTCGGCGTGGCCCCGGCCCCGATTGAACTCGTCGCGCGAGCGCTTCGCCCAGCGGACGGACCGCTCCATCGCCTCGTGCTGCGCCGTTGGCGGCGAGGTCGTCGCTACCAGCTGGTCGAACTGCATGATGATGTCGCTTCCGAGCAGCCGCTGTATCTCGATCGATCGCTCGGGACTAAGCATGTGCCGCGAGCCGTCGATGTGACTTGCAAAGGAAACGCCCTCCTCCGTCACCTTGCTGAGCTCGCTCAAGCTCATGACCTGGTAGCCGCCGCTGTCGGTCAGGATCGGGCGTTCCCAGCCCATGAACTTGTGCAGTCCACCGAGCTTTGCGACGCGCTCTGCTCCTGGACGAAGCATCAGGTGATAGGTGTTGCCAAGAATGATGTCGGCGCCGCTCGCTCGGACCTCGTCGGGCCGCATTGCCTTGACCGTCGCGGCGGTGCCGACAGGCATGAACGCCGGAGTTCTTATCTCGCCCCGGCGCATGGCAATGACACCCGTCCGCGCGGCACCATTTGTCGCCAAGATCGAGAATGAAAAGCGGGTCACCCGCATGGCGCTTAGCGTCACGTGAGTTTGCCGCAACTCGAACGGGGGTGGCGAAGGGGCGTTCGCGTGTTAGGTCCCCACCGATGCCGCATGTCGAAGACCTCGATAGTTTCGTTTTTATCGTCGGCGCGCCGCGCTGCGGAACGACCACCATGGCACGCTGGCTCCAGTTCCACCCGCAGGTTCTCTTCCCGTTCGTCAAGGAACCGCATTTTTTCTGGCAGCACGACCTGCGCGGCCTCAACGATGCCGACCTCAAAAAGCGTGTCGAGCACGATTTCCTCGACCATTTCTTCTCCGAACCTGAGAGCGGACAATCGGTCGGGGCAGATTGCTCCGTCTCCTACCTTTACGCGCCGGAGCAGTTGGAGCCGGCGCTCCGGCTCTGGCCCAAGTCGCGCTTCGTGGTTGGGGTTCGCGATCCGCTGACCCTGCTGCCCTCGCTTCACAAGCGCCTGATCTTCACCGGGGACGAGAATATCCGCCGCTTCGAGGATGCCTGGGCGGCGATTCCGGACCGCGCGGCCGGGCGCCGTATTCCCTGGAGCGCGATCGATCCTCGCTGGCTTCGTTACGACGAGGGTGCTCGCTACGGGACCTATGTCGAGCGGCTGTTCGCAGCTGTAGGGAAGGAACGCTGCCTCGTCATGGTGTTCGACGACCTCGTCACTGATCCCGCGGCGCAGCACCGCCGCCTTCTGGAATTCGCCGGTCTCCGCCAGGTCCCCACACCCGAGTTCAGGACGGAACGTGGAGCCAAGGAGGTGCGGCTCCTCTTCCTCCAGCAGCTCTTGAAGCGGCCGCCGAGGTTCCTGTTGCCGTATCTTGCAAGCCTCCGGCACCAAGGCCGCTTCGACAAGAGGGCAGGGAAGAAGGCCGGCAAGACTGCGCCAGGGAGCGGGTCGAAGTCCCTGCGCAAACGCCTCATCCGCTGGAACAGGCTTCCCGACGCGAAGCGGCCGATCCCGGTTGCGGTCCAGCGCGAGATTCGCGACCATTTCAGAGACGAGGTCGACAGGCTCGGCAGCCTCATCGACCGCGATCTCAGCCACTGGCTCCAGCCGCGGGTCTAGCTCGAGGGTAAAAGCAGGCTCGCGTCGCCATAGGAATAAAAGCGGTAACCAGCCTCGATCGCGTGAGCATAGGCTGCCTTCATGACGTCCAGCCCCATGAGGGCGCTGACCAGCATGAAAAGGGTCGAGCGCGGCAGATGGAAATTGGTGATCAGGCCGTCGATCGCCTTGAAGCGGTAGCCGGGGGTGATGAAGATCGCCGTGTCGCCCTCGAAGGGGTTGATGCTCCCGTCATCCGATGCCGCGCTTTCGAGCAGCCGGAGGCTCGTCGTTCCAACGGAGATCAGCCGCCCGCCTCCTCGGCGCACTGAATTGAGGCGTTCGGCAGTTCTGGCGTCGATGCGGCCCCACTCGGCATGCATCTTATGCTCTTCGATGCGCTCGCTTTTCACCGGCAGGAAGGTTCCGGCGCCGACGTGAAGGGTCAACGTCTCGCTGCCGATGCCCCGCGCGTCGAGCGCTTCCAACAGCCGCGGGGTGAAGTGCAGCGCGGCAGTCGGAGCGGCCACCGCCCCTTCCGCCTTCGCGAAGATGGTCTGATAATCCTCGCGGTCACGCTCATCGATCTCCCGACGAGCCGCGATATAGGGGGGAAGCGGCATCCTCCCTGCTCGTTCGAGGAGCAGCTCAACCGGCTCCTCGCCATGGAAGTGGAGCAGCGCCGAGCCGTCGTCCAACTTCTCCACGACAGAGGCTCGGACTCCCTCGCCAAAGTCGATCGTGTCGGCGGGCCGCACGCGCTTGGCGTTTCGAAGGAACGCCTGCCATTCTCGCGGACCTTCGCGCTTGTGAAGAGTGGCGCCGATGCTCGCATCGCCGCGCCTGCCCTCGAGTTGTGCGGGGATCACCTTGGTGTCGTTGAAAACAAGGACGTCGCCTGGGGAAAGCAAGCCAGGGAGCTCAAGCACCTGGCAATCGTGAATGCTACGATCCTCGACCATTAGCAGCCGCGCGGAATCGCGCGGACGCGCCGGCCTCAGCGCAATCTGCTCCGCGGGAAGGTCGAAATCGAAGTCGGCGACGCGCACGGCGCCGCGCTTAGCCGCCCAGATACGCCTTCACAATTTTCGTGGGATTCGACGGCGGTTCTCCCGGTTCGATCCGGTCGACCTGGTCCATTCCTTTCACAACCCTTCCAATGACGGTGTAATTGCCGTCCAGGCTCGAGTTGGGCACGAACATGATGAAGAACTGGCTGTTGGCCGTGTCGGGTTTATCGGTGCGCGCCGCACCGACGGTGCCGCGAAGGAATGGTACTGCTGAGAACTCGGCCTTGAGATCCGGCAACTTCGATCCGCCTTCGCCCGTCCCGCTCGGATCGCCACCCTGCGCCATGAAGCCGGGCACCACACGGTGAAAGGTGAGGCCGTTGTAGAAGCCCTCTCGCACTAGCGTCTGGATGCGCTCGATATGGTGCGGCGCAAGGTCCGGGCGGAGGACGATTTCCACGGTGCCGCCGCTGGAAAGATCGAGGAACAGATGGTTCGAGGGATTGGCGGTGACGTCCGCGGGCGCCGCGATGCCAGGCGCGGGCGGAGCGACGGGCGCCGGCGCTGCAGCCATCAACAATGCGGCAAACGGGACCGCGAACAGGAGCCTTGCAGTCATTTCCCTCCCCGACGTTGATCCGATTGTTTGCGCCCGCCCAACTGACCTTATCGTGAACCACCGAGGTGCCGACGCACGTCCTGCGCAACGGCCGGCGTCACGAACTTTTCGATCGATCCCCCGTAGCGAGCTATTTCCTTCACCAGCTTGGACGAGATCGGCTGAAGCGACACGTCGGCCATCAGGAACACGGTTTCGATATCATCGTTCAATTGCTGGTTCATCCCGGCCATCTGAAACTCATATTCGAAATCGGCGACGGCTCGAAGGCCGCGGAGGATCGCGGTAGCCCCCTGCTGTTCGGCAAACTCCATGAGGAGGGAGTTGAACTCCACCACCTCGATGTGACCAGGAACATCCTTTACTTCGCGCACGACCATCGTCAGCCGCTCCTCGACCGTGAACATCGGCTCCTTGGAGGGATTGGTCGTAACCCCCACCACGAGCTTGTCGACGAGGTGCGCGCCGCGACGAATGATGTCGAGATGGCCGAGCGTGATCGGATCGAAGGTCCCCGGGTAGACCGCCACTTTCATCAATGATCTCTCTCTACGGCGAAACGGGCGATAGCCCTCAGAAGGTCGGCCTCACGCCCGTGGTCGGCGAGATGCTCGATCGCCTGGTTGACGAGGAATCCGGCCTGCTGGCGCGCCCGGTCCTCCCCCAGAAGCGAAACGAACGTGGCCTTGCCCGCGTGGGCATCGCGGCCGGTAGGCTTGCCGGCCGCGGTCTCGTCGCCGCTATGGTCGATGAGGTCGTCCGCGATCTGGAAGGCGAGGCCGATATTCCGTGCATATCCTCGGTAGGGCGTGCGCGCGTCGGGGGGCATCTTGTTCATGATGCAGGCCGCCTCCACGGAATATTCGATCATGGCGCCAGTCTTGAGCTGTTGAAGTCGAGTGATCGAGTTGAGGTCGAGCTCGTTTCCCTCGGCGGCGAGATCCATCATCTGCCCACCCGCCATTCCGTTTGGCCCCGCGGCGCGCCCGAGCTCCAGCACGAGGTCGGAGCGGACCCAGGGATCTTCGTGCGTCGCCGGATGAGCCAGAATTTCGAAGGCCAGCGCGTGCAGGCTGTCGCCCGCGAGGACCGCCGCGGCCTCGCCGAACGCCTTGTGAACGGTCGGCTTGCTGCGCCTCAGCTCGGCATCGTCCATGCACGGCAGATCATCATGGATCAGCGAATAGACATGGATCGCCTCGATAGCACACCCGACCCGGAGGGCGCGTTCGCGGTCGATGGCAAAGAGCCGGGAGGCGGCGATGGTGAGAAGCGGGCGGAGGCGCTTGCCACCACCGATCGCCGCGTGGCGCATCGCCTCGTAGAAGCGCTCGCGCGTGTCTCCCGTCGGGCCAAGCAGATTGGCGAAGAAGCGGTCTACGTCGGCCGAGACCGCCTTCGCCTCGGCCCTGAGCTCGTGGGCGAGCCGGTCGATCGTCTCAACCGGCATCGAAGGGCTTGAGCCCCGCGGGCTGGCCGTCGCTGCCAAAGGCAATTTGCTCGATCCGCGCCTGGGCGTCCTTGAGTCGTGCCTCACAGTGCCGCCGGAGGCGGTCACCTTCCTGGTAAAGCTCGATCGACTGATCGAGCGGCGCCTCGCCCTTCTCGAGGGTGCGCACGATCTCTTCGAGTCGCCGAAGCGCGTCCTCGAAGCTCATCTGTTCGACCTTGCTTGTCTCGCCGGCATCCATGGGCTGATTTTGGGCCGCGCCAGGGATCAAATCAAGCGAACGGCTATTGGATCGGGCGGTTGGTGAATGGATCACGAATACCCGGCACGACTTCGTCGCGGAGCGCCTCGTCGCCGGCTCCTGCGAGTGCAGCCTCGGCTTCGCGGGCATGCTGCTCGCGCTCGTGGCGAAGCTGCTCGATCAGCGCCTCACGGTCGCTGTCGAGACGCGTGTCCGTGGGTGCGGTGATGCCCGCAGCCTTCGCTGCCTTGGCAACTGCCGCGTCGAGCTCGCGCTGCGTCGTCAGCCCGAGCGTCACCGGATCCTTCGGCGTGATGTTCGCCATGTTCCAGTGAGTACGGTCGCGAATTGCTGCGATCGTCGTGCGGGTCGTGCCGATCAGCTTGCTGATCTGTCCATCACTGACCTCAGGATGGTTCTTGATGATCCAGGCGATTCCATCGGGCTTGTCCTGGCGCTTGGAAACCGGCGTATAACGCGGCCCCTTGGTGCGCCGGACCGCCTCGGGGGCCTTGTGCATTTGGAGCGAGTAATCGGGGTCCCTCTGGCCCTTCTCGATCTCGTCATGGGTCAGCTCCCCGGCGCGGATCGGATCCCGGCCGGTCAACTTGGTCGCCGCGGTGTCGTCGGCGATCGCCTGGACCTCGAGGATGTGGAGCCCGCAAAACTGGGCGATCTGCTCGAAGGTCAGCGACGAATTGTCGACCAGCCATGCGGCGGTCGCGTGCGGCATCAGGGGCTGGGCCACTGGAATTCTCCCGAAATACTCGAAAGTTGAAATGAATAGGGCCGCCCCTCACGGAGCGGCCAGCTTGGCGCGCGATGTAAACCCGCACCGCCGCTGGGGCAAGGCCGCTTAGCCGTTCATCGGGATATAGTGCGGCTGCCCCTTCACTCGTTCGATCCAAGCCTGGACGCGTGGATATTTGCTGAGCTCGAAACCGCCTTCTTCGGCGACATGGGTGTAGGCGAAGAGGCAGATATCAGCGAGGCTCATCGTCGTGCCCACAATCCAGTCGCGGGCCTGAAGGTGATCGTTCATCAACTTGAGCGCGGCCTCTCCCGCTTCGCGCTTCAGCGGGATCTGCAGCCTTTGTGCCTCGCTGAGGTTGTCGTGGCCGATCCAATCCTTCCAGAACCGAAGGGTCGCGATGTTCGGCTCGTGATTGTACTGCTCCCAGAACATCCAGTGCAGCATGTCG
>JBJMVK010000041.1:0-21322 GCA_045810725.1 Sphingomonas sp.
ATCCTCTGATTACCAAGTCCCAAGAGCTCAAGGCCCTCGTCGAGCGACTTACCGGCCAGCCGTTCATCGCCGTGGACACCGAGTTCATGCGCGAGAACACGTATTGGCCCGATCTCTGCCTTATCCAGGTGGCGAGCCCGGAAGAAGCTGCCGCGATCGATCCCAAGGCCGACGGGATAGACCTGAAGCCCCTCCTCGAGCTCTTCGTGAACAACGAAGAAGTGCTGAAGGTCTTTCACGCCGGCGGGCAGGACCTGGAGATCATCCATAACCTCACCGGCAAGGTCCCCCATCCGCTTTTTGATACGCAGATCGCCGCAATGGCGCTCGGCCACGGAGAGCAGATCGGCTATTCGAACCTCGTCGAGAGCCTGCTCGGGCACAGCCTCGACAAGGGGGCTCGGTTCACGGACTGGAGCCGGCGGCCCCTCGACAAGCGTCAAATCGACTACGCGATCGCAGACGTGACGCACCTTGCCGCAGTATTTCCGCGAATGGTCGAGAAGTTGAAGAAGACCGGCCGTGGCGCATGGCTGGACGAGGAGATGGAACGTCTCGCAGATCCATCGAGCTTCGCCTTCCCGCCCGAGGACGCGTGGAAGCGCCTCAAGCTCCCCAGCCGCAATCCCGCCGTGCTTGGGCGGCTGAAGGCGCTTGCCGCTTGGCGGGAGACCGAAGCGCGCTCGAAGAACTTGCCCCGCGGACGAATCATAAAAGATGATACGCTGAACGAGATCGTGCTCCACCCACCTCGCACGCAGGACGACCTCGGCAGGGTCCGCGGACTTTCCGCGGGCTGGAGAACCAATGACATCGGGGGACGGCTCATGGCATCGCTCGAAGCTTCCAAGCCTCTGGACCAGGGGGATATGCCCGATCGGGAGCCCAAGCGCCCCGGACTGACCAAGGACGCCGTTCTCGTAAGCGATTTACTGAAATTGTTGTTGAAGATCCGAGCAAAAGAGAGCGGCGTCGCTGCCCGCCTCATTGCCCGCTCGGACGACCTCGAAGCCCTCGCCGCGGGAGTTCGCAAGAACCTCAATATCCTCAGCGGGTGGCGCTACGAGCAGTTCGGCAAGGACGCGGTCGATCTCGTCGAGGGCCGACTCGCCTTCGCCATAGAGGACGGCAAGCTCAAGATGAGCCGGGTGCGCCAGGAGGAACCGGTTGATGCGTAAGGTCTTCGCCCTCGGCCCTGCCCTGCTCGCAGCCTGCTCGACTGCGCCAGCAGATTCACCTGTTCACGGGGTAACGCCCGGCCACAAATGCGAGGTGGACGGCACTGACCAGTTCATCGGAAAGGCCCAGAGCAGCGCGACCGGGGCCGCGATCAAGCGGGCCAGCCATGCCGCGGTGCTCCGCTGGGCACCACCCGGTGTAATGTTGACGATGGACTATCGGGAAGACCGCGTGACCGTGCACGTCGGTCCGGACAAGAAGGTCACCCAAGTCAAATGCGGCTAGGCAGCCTCGCCGATCAGCCCGGCCTCCGCCAGCGCGCGTCGTACGGTCGGTAGCGACAGCCGAGCACGTTCCGCCATCGCAAAGCGATCGACGGCCTCGACCGCTCGCTCTGCCGTCCAGTAATCGCGGTGCAAGCGCTCGCTCATGAAGCGAAGTGCGTCCGGTGGGATATGGACACCGCGGTCGGCGAAATGCAGCTGCATCAGTGCCGCGAACAAGGGGTCGTCCGGGTGGCTGATGCGGACTATGGGGGTGACTGCGAGACGAGTTTTCAAGTCGGGCAGGATCGGCGACCAGGCGGGAGGCACCTCGTCGGCAACCATGATCAGCGGCCGTGCAGTATCCTGGGCCTGGTTCCAGGCGTGGAAAAGCTCTTCCTCGTCACGTTGCTCGGCCTCATCGAACAGCCGTCCCCCGACTCGCTCAACAAAGCTGCGCGCAAGCAAAGTTCGCCCAGATCGGCGCGGTCCCGTGAGGATCGTCGCCTTTACCGGCCACATGCTGAATTTGCGGAAATGGTCGAACGCTTCCCGATTGGCCTCGGAGACGATGAAGCGGGCGTCCCCATCGCTTTGCGGCCAGTCGAGCGGAAGCGCGATCTGGTCCGGGCCCTGCTTCATTCAGTAGCGCCTGAATTCTGGGTCGCCGCCGCGGGTTGGGATGCAGGCGCCGGCTGCGGTGCCGGGGTCGCGGGCGGCGCCGGCGGTGGCGATGGAAGTGCCGGCGGCTTGTCGCTCCCCGACTGGATTCGAACGACCGTGCCTGAATAATCGACGACCCAGCCCCTCGCGGTGAGTGCGGCGGCGAGCTGCGCGATGGAACCGCGATAGCCGACAAGAATGTAGCTCGTTCCCGTCGAATTGATCTGCTGCGGGGTTGCCGAGCTGATACCGGGCAATGTTCGCAGGTGCGCCATCGCGAAATTGTAGATGACCACATCCTTGCCCGTGACCTGGACCTGATATGCGTTCACGAGATTGACTGGCTTGGGAGCGGTAACCGGCGGTGCCAGCTGCACCGGAGGTGGCGGCAAGTTCAGCGATTCGTCGCGCGAGAGCCGGCCATCAGCGAGCGCCCGCGCGAAAATCGAATCGATCCGCTGGGCCCCCTGGGCCATCATCGCGGGTATGGCGTCGCTGTTCGGGGCGCTGAGCGTGAAACCTCCGACGATCTCGTTGTCGGGGCCGTGGCGCGCGATGAAGCGCGCGAGAGCGGGGCCGCCCGGGTAGGCGCGCTGCAGCTGAACTTCCGCGACGAGGATGTCCTGCGCGCTGTACATGTCGAGGAGCGCCCGCCACCAGCCGCGTCCGGGTCGTCCGATCTGCGCCGCGTTCACCAGCAGCGGGTCGCCGCCCATGCCGCTAACTCGGACGTAGTTGATCGGGGTTTGAGCGGTTCGGAACTGCGCCCAGGCGCGTTGCCAGGCATTGCGGAATTCAACGCTGCTCTGGGTCCCTGCGGTCACAGTCACCGGTATGAGTAGCATCGGGACCGAATGTTCAGTGACCTCACTCCCTTCAACGCCCAGAAACGGAGCGGAACGGTTGCGGTCGAACTCGATGGTCAAATCGGCGATGTAGCGGTTCGGCCCCAAGAGTTCGTGATCGACATTGATCGAGCTCACGATCTGGTCGAGCGCTCCGTCGGCGGGAACGGGCGCCTGGTTGACGGGCGCGTTGTGCATCTTCGCCCAGAGCGCGCGGAAGCCCTGCCGCTGCGCCATCCGCCATCCCGAAAGGCGCGCCGACTGCGAGTCAGTGGCGCTTACGTCGACATGCACCGGGCCGATCTCGAGCGTGCCGGAAGTGTCGAGGGGAAGGATCCCGCGATCGCTGGTTTCGAGCTGCGCATAGACTGCAGCACCGATACCGAGAGCGGCCAGGAGCAGCAGGAACGGGATTGCGAGGCGTCGACGAAGCATTCGCGGGGTCTTTTGGCGACAACGGCGTGGAAATCCAAGCGGCTTGTCTCTACTGCCCCCCGCGATGAGCCAAAAGCCTCTCACTTATGCCGATGCCGGTGTCTCGATCGACACCGGGAACGCACTGGTGAAGGCGATCGGACCTCTAGCCCGCTCGACCGCTCGTGCGGGCGCTGATCCCGAGCTCGGCGGCTTTGGCGGCTTCTTCGATTTGAAGGCGGCAGGCTATTCTGATCCGCTGCTGGTCGCGGCGAATGACGGCGTGGGCACCAAGCTCAAGCTCGCGATCGAGACGCATCGTCACACTGGGGTCGGGATCGATCTCGACGCGATGTGCGCCAACGATCTCATCGTCCAGGGGGCGGAGCCGCTGTTTTTCCTCGACTATTACGCGACCGGCAAACTCGAGAAGGAGGTGGCGGCAGCCGTCGTGGCGTCGATCGCAAAGGGGTGCCGCCAGGCTGGCTGCGCACTCATCGGCGGAGAGACTGCAGAAATGCCCGGAATGTACGCCGAAGGCGACTATGACCTGGCCGGCTTTTGCGTCGGAGCAGTCGAGCGCGACAGGGTGCTGACGGGCACGGCCATCAGGCCCGGAGACGTGATCCTTGGCCTCGCGAGTTCGGGCGTCCACAGCAACGGCTTCTCGCTCGTTCGTCGGATCATCGAGCAGGAAGGCTGGAAGCTCGACGAAGCCCTGCCGGGCGAGGGCGGGCTGGATATTGGCGAGGTGCTTCTGGAGCCTACCCGGATCTACGTCCGTTCACTTCTGCCGCTGGTGCAGGAACGCGCCATAAAGGGTTTGGCGCACATCACTGGAGGTGGACTTCTCGAAAATATTCCCAGGGTTCTACCGGAGGGCTGCCATGCGGTCGTAGATGTGAGCCGGTGGCGATTGCCCTCAATCTTTGCACTATTGCAGGCGGGCGGACGGATTGCGCCGCAAGAAATGGCGCGCACCTTCAATTGCGGCGTGGGCATGGTCGCCGTGGTCGCGCCGGATGCGGCAGTCCAGGTCAGGAGCGCCGTCGAAGGGTCGGGAGAAACGGCCTTCGAGATCGGCCGGATCGAGGCGGGACAGCGCGGCTGCACCGTTCACGGCGAAGGGGGCACCTGGGGTTCAACGAAGGATTGGTCCGCGACGCACAATGCGTGACCCCAAGCGCGTCGGAATCCTCATCTCGGGGCGCGGCAGCAACATGCGCGCGCTCGTCGAGCAAGCGTGCCACTACGAAGTCGTGCTGGTGGTTTCGAACAAGCCCGCAGCGCCAGGGCTCGCCTGGGCCCGCGATCATGGCATCGCGACCTGGGCCCGCGACAGCAAGGGAATGGAACGGGAGGAGTTCGATCGAATGGTTTCCGGGATCCTTGAAGACCATGGGGTCGGGACAATCGCACTCGCAGGCTTCATGCGCATTCTATCGCCATGGTTCGTGCGCAAATGGCGCGGACGCATCGTCAATATCCATCCTTCCCTCCTGCCGAGGTACCGAGGTCTCGACACCCACGCCCGCGCTATTGCGGCGGGAGACGAGGCGAGCGGGTGCTCCGTCCACATCGTCACCGAGGAACTCGACGCAGGAGAGGTGCTCGGGCAAAGCCAGGTTCGGATCGACAAGAGCGACACTCCCGCGGCACTTGAAGAGCGCGTGCTCGAGGCAGAGCATCGGCTATATCCAGTCGTACTCAACCAGTTCGTGACGAGATGATCGATCCACTAGCGAAAATCCGGGAAGCCGCGCTCGAGCTGCCAGAAACAAATGAGCGGCTGTCGCATGGACAGCCGACCTTCTTCGTTGCCGGAAAGCAGTTCGCGCAGTTCCGCAGCAATCACCATGGCGACGGGAAAGTCGTGGTCTGCGTCAGAATCGGCAGCCTCGATGAGCAGGCGATGCTGCTCGAGGCCGCGCCTGAGACCTATTCGAAGCCCGCCTATCTGCCGAGCTGGATCTCGATCGATCTTGCTGGCCGCGATACCGATTGGAGCCTTGTCGCGGACCGCGTCGCCGCCAGTTGGGAGCTTGCGGCACCGCGCCGGTTGCTCGAGGCTGGCGGGCGATGAGTGAAACCGAATCGCAGCGCCGCCGCCGCTGGATCACGCTTGGAGAGCTGATCGCCCTCGCCGCGCTCGCAGTCTCGGCCGTCGGTGTGTGGATCAGCTGGAAGAGCAGCGACAAGGACGGTCAGACGAAAATCGTCGAGCAACGGCAGTCCATTCCGCTGTCGCTTCGCGCCAAGAGGGAAGATGACGGGCGACGGTTGGAAATCAGCCCTGTCGAAACCGGCCACGCGCTGCAGTCGCTTACGGTGACGATAGCGGGATCTTCGCCGATTTCGGTCGGAAGTGATGGCGAACTGGTTTCGAGCGATGTCGAGCCGGCGCTGTCCGGCCACGACAAGGAGCCCAAGGACCGGGTGCTCTCAGTCCGGGTGAGGATCGACGCCCGGTACGTCGAGATGGGCAAGGACCGCCGCTCCACCGGCACCTACTCGCTGCGTTACCTGTGGAAGGGAGCCGGTCTCTTCGGAGGACGCTCGCTCCACCTCGTGAGCTTGAGCAGAGGCTGACTTGTCCATCCATCTCTCGTCCTGGGCCGAGGTTCTACTGGTCCTGGCGGAGTTGGCATTCCTTTTTCGGGTGCTCACCCGCCCCCATCGCGAGCCCGCGTCGAGGCTGGCCTGGATCATCGTCATAATCGCCCTGCCGCTGCTCGGCATGATCGCTTATCTGATGCTCGGCGAAACCCGGATCAGCGGACGACGACGTTCCCGCGGCAGGGAAATCGACGCGAGGCTGCCTCGCCCCAAGGGCGATGAAACATGCCGTCGCCAGGTTCGCGCCGGTCCCCAGGAGGCTCCGTTCGAACTCGCCCGAAGCGTCAACTCCCTTGACCCGACCTCCGGCAACAGCGCCCGCATCGCGGCGGACAGCAATGTTGCCATCGACGAGATGGTAGCCGACATCGACGCTTCAAACCGCCACGTCCACATCTGCACGTACATCTGGCTGAGCGACCACAATGGCGTGAAGGTGAAGGAGGCCTGCATCAGGGCAGCCGAGCGAGGCGTCGACGTGCGCATCCTCGCCGACGCCCTGGGCTCCCATCGGCTCATCCGATCGTCCCACTGGAACGAAATGCGCGCGAAGGGCTGTCATGCCCGGGTAGCCCTGCCCGTGGGCAATCCACTATGGACGCTCATCCGCGGACGGGTCGACCTTCGCAATCACCGCAAGCTGCTTGTCATCGACAACAGGGTCGCATGGTGCGGAAGCCAGAACATCGCCGACCCTGAATTCCGCATCAAGCCGCACTACGCGCCGTGGGTCGACATCATGACGCGCTGGGAGGGGCCGGCAGCGCAGCATTGCCAGTTTCTCTTCGTCTCCGATTGGATCGCCGAGGGCGGCGAGGACATCAGCGGGCTCTTGTCGCAAGAGTCAGCTCCTTCGAGGACGAACGGCCAGATCGTGGCTCAAGTGATCGGCACCGGGCCAACGCTCAGCTTCGATGCGATGCCAGCCTGCTTTTCAGAGCTGATCCATTCAGCGCGAGAGGAGCTGGTGGTCACAACGCCTTACTTCGTCCCCGATGAGCAGCTGCTGTTCGCATTGACGTCCGCCGCCCGGCGAGGCGTGAAGACAATCATGGTGGTCCCCAAACGGTGCGACAGTCGCGTCGTCGCCGCGACTTGCCGGAGCTACTATGAGGATCTCCTCAAGGCGGGCATCGAGCTCTTCGAGTATCGCAAGGGCCTGCTTCATGCGAAGACGATGGTCGCCGACCGGTCCGCGGCCCTGATCGGCAGCGCCAATCTCGACCGCCGCAGCTTCGAGCTTAACTTCGAAAACAACATCCTCTTTTCGGACCGGGCGTTCGCAGCAGCCGTCCGGGACCGCCAGGCCGACTACCTGAGAGATTCGGACCAGGTGACCGCCGACGCGGTTGCTAACACTGGAATCGGCCGCAGGCTCTGGCAGAACCTGCTCGCAACCATGAGCCCCGTGCTTTGACCTAGCCGACGATTTCGTTCGGCTCGAAAAAGAAGTCGATCTCGATCTTGGCGTTCTCGTCGCTATCGGAACCATGCACGCAATTGGCTTCGATGGATTCCGCGAAGGTCCTGCGGATCGTGCCTTCGGCGGCGTCGGCCGGGTTGGTCGCGCCCATCACGTCGCGGTTCTGCTTCACGGCGTCCTCGCCCTCGAGCACCTGCACCACGGCCGGGCCTGACGTCATGAAGGCACAAAGATCGTTGTAGAAGGGTCGCTCCTTGTGGACTGCGTAAAAGCCCTCGGCCTGCTCGCGGCTCATTCGGATGCGCTTGGAGGCGACGACCCGAAGACCAGCGTCCTCGAGCATCTTGGTGATGGCGCCGGTGAGATTGCGGCGAGTGGCGTCGGGCTTGATGATCGAAAAGGTGCGCGTCACGGCCATGACCGGGCGATCTCCTGTAAGTGCGGGGGTTGGAATTGGAAGGGCCGCCTAGCCTCGGACCGCGGCGGCGGCAAGCCTCACGCCTTTTTCACCCATTTGCCTCCTTCGCGTGCCCAGTAGCGGCGCTCAACCCCTCCCCTTCCCGCGAGGAGCTTCCACGCGAGGCGCGCGTCGTCGAGCGTTGGACTGTCGAAGAGGAAGAAAGCCCTCTCGTAGGAAAGCGCAGAATCGCGCCAGATGCCGTCAGCTATCAGCATATTGCGCGCGAGATTGGGTGCGTCGGCACTGGTGGAAAGCAGGATCGGCTGCCGCGTGTCATCGACTCCCCCAGCAAGTCCGTGCGGAAGGAAGCTCGTGGCGCCCTGGTCCCACAACATCCGGTCGAGCCTAGCGAGAAAGCCTTCGTCCTCGGCAATGACAAGAAGCCGCGCATCTGCCGTGAGGACCTTCTCGGCGATGCTCGCAATCACCTGCTCCGGCGGAGTGCCGGCGAGCTGATAGAAATCGACCTGCACCGCCGTTTGCGCTCAAGCCTCGAGGACGTCCGCCACATATTGGTCGAGAAGCCTCACGCCAAAACCGGTGGCGCCCTTCTCGTAGGTCGAGCTCGGCTTGTCGGACCAAGCCTTTCCGGCCATGTCGACGTGGGCCCACCTCACGCCGGCGTCGACGAACCGCTGTATGAACTGCGCCGCAGTAATCGACCCGCCCTCGCGCGGCCCCACGTTCTTCATATCGGCAATCGGCGAATCGATGAGACGATCGAACGGCTCGGCGAGGGGCATTCGCCAAAGCTTGTCGCCGGATTCCCCCGCCGCCTTAAGGAGCTCGGACGAAAGCTCGTCACTGTTTGAGAACAACCCGGCCCATTCATGGCCGAGGCTGATGAGAATAGCTCCCGTGAGGGTCGCAAGGTCAATGATCGTCGACGGCTTGAAATTGCGCTGTACGTAGGTGACCGCATCGGCGAGAACGAGCCGTCCTTCGGCGTCCGTGTTGATCACTTCGACCGTCTGACCCGACATCGTCGTAACGACGTCGCCAGGGCGCTGGGCATTGCCGCCCGGCATGTTCTCGACCAGCCCGCAGATGCCAACGACATTGGCCTTTGCCTTGCGCAGCGCGAGGGCCTTGAGCGCACCCGCCACGGCGCCCGCGCCGCCCATGTCCCATTTCATGGCTTCCATGCCAGCGGCGGGTTTTATGGAGATGCCACCGGTATCGAAGGTCACGCCCTTGCCGACGAAGGCCGTCGCAGGGCCGTCGTCTGGCGTTCCGTTCCACTTGAGGATCAAAAGGCGGGCCTCACGCGTGGAGCCCTGTGCGACTCCAAGGAGGGCGCCCATGCCGAGCTTCTCCATCTGTGCCCGGTTCAGGACCTCGATCTCGACGCCGGACCCTTCGAGCGACGCGCGGACCCGCTCAACGAAACTCTCCGGATAGATGATATTTGCCGGCTCGGTGACGAGCTCCCGGGTCAGTGACACGCCGCCGGCAACCGGTGCCCAGCGCGTCGTATAACGCTGCTCGGCACCCTCGCCGCCGCCAACGATGACGATTTCCTCGAGGGTCGCTTTCTGGTTTTCCTTCAGCTTGGTCCGATAGCGATCGTGCCGCCACGAACGCAGCACCGCGCCAAGGGCGACCCGAGCCGCAGAATCGGCATCGTAATTAAGGCTGCTGACGTCGATGACCGCTTTCTTTTCACCGGACGCAATCAGTCTCGCAGCGGCCGTTCCCCCCAGCTTTTCCGCCGCGTCGCCGGCAATCGTTCCCGAACCCACGCCGACCAGCAGCACCCGGCGCACTGCGCCATTTTCCTCCACGAACTGCTCCGAGACGCTTGCCGCCTCCCCTTCAAACCGCTGCCGGTCGAGGGCTGCGACGATTGTCTTCTGGGCACTACCGAGCGAGCCGAGAGCCGACCGATCCTTGCCCGCGACCGGCACAGCAAGCGCATAATCTCCCGAGGGCCGCTTGTCGGCGAAGCTGATTTTCATCTTGTGATTATCCCTAGAAGGCGAAGGTTTGCGCCGCCTTTAGGATGCAAGTGGAACCTTGGCAAAGAGCGTCGCTCACTGCTCTGCCCGATTGTCGTCCTGCGCACGAGGTGCGATAGGCCCTCGCCAAGGCAGCATCATTCGAGTTGGGACGGCGTTGGCGGCGAGATTTGTCTGGTGGTCAGCTTTGCCAATGCTGATGGCGGTTCCCGCTCCTGCGGTGGCGGAAGCCCCGCCGGCAACGGCTGAGTCCACGCCCGTCCAGCAGGACCAGGTGGTGGAATTCAGCGCCGACACGGTCACCTACGACAACAATGCCGATGTCCTGACAGCTAGCGGCGAAGTGCGCATGAACCGCGAGGGTAATTACCTCGCGGCGGACAAAGTGGTGTGGGAGCAAAAGACCGGCCAGGTCTACGCCCAGGGAAACGTGGTTCTACTGACGCCGCAAGGCGACAAGCTGGTCGGGGATACCGTGCAGCTCACCGACACGCTGCGTGACGGGACCGTGAGCAATCTCCTGATCGTCCTTGAGAACGGTGCGAGGGTTGCTGCAACTCGAGGAACGCGCTCGGGCAATGTCTCTACGCTCGAAAATGCAATCTATTCGCCCTGCCCTGTCACGACATCGACCGGGTGCCCCAAGCGGCCGAGCTGGGCGATCACGGCCGCCCGGGTGATCGATGATCCGTCGACGGGGCGGACGCGGTTCATCGCGGGCCACCTCCAAATCTTCGGCGTCACGCTTCCGCTTCTTCCGATCTTCAATATCTCGCGCGGAACCGAGGGTACCACCGGCTGGCTCGCGCCCGACTTCAGCATCTCAAGCAAGAAGGGCTTCGAGATTGCGGAGCCTTATCATTGGCAAATGGGTCCCAACCGCGACCTGACGTTGACACCCCACGTCTATACTGGCGTGCTTCCGGCGATCGAGGCGAAGTACCGGCAGCTCGACAAGTGGGGCGCATTCCAGGTCGGCGGATTTCTAACTTATGGAACGATCGAGAGCGTCGATCCGGACGTTACCTCCACCAAGAAGGGGTTTCGCGGCTATTTCGAGGCGAACGGGAAGGCGCAGCTCGACCCCAATTGGAGTGTCACGACATCTCTTCGTGCAGCCACCGATAAGACGATCACCCGCCGCTACGACATCACGAACGACGACCGGCTGCGCAACGTCGTCAATGTCGAGCGAATCACCGCGGATTCCTACATCACCATTGCCGGCTGGGCGTTCGAAGGGCTGCGCGCGGACGATGTCCAGAAGGAAATTCCGATCGCTTTGCCCGCGATCGATGCGCGCTTCCGAAAAGAGGACCTGTTCGGAGGAACGCTGCAGATCCAGGCGAACAGCCTTTCTATCATTCGCATCGAGGGGCAGGACACGCAGCGCGCTTTCGCCAGCGCGGAATGGGATCTTCGGCGGCTGACCCCCTGGGGCCAGGAATTGACTCTGACTGCTTATGGCCGCGGTGACGTCTATCATACTGAAGATGCGGGCAGCACCGCCGTGTCGATCTACAGCGGCACTGACGGCTGGCACACACGGGCCATCGGCGCGCTCGCGGCCGATATCAAATGGCCGTTCATCGGTCCGCTGCTAGGTGGCATCCAACGATTGACGCCGCGCGTGCAGCTGGTGCTGACTCCACCGACGCCGAACATCGAAATTCCCAACGAGGACGCGCGCTCGATCGATCTTGAAGACAGCAACCTGTTCGCGCTGAATCGCTTCCCGGGCTACGACCGGTGGGAGGATGCATCACGAATTACCTACGGCATGGACTGGACGCTCGATCGACCGAACCTCTCGATCGAGAGCACGATTGGCCAGAGTTACCGGCTCGTCGACCGGCCCGGCATCTTCCCGCAGGGCACCGGCCTCACCGACCGCTGGTCTGACATCGTCGGACGGACGAGTATCCGTTACGGACGCTTACTCGATCTCACCCACCGGTTCCGCATCGACAAGGACAATTTCGCGGTTCGTCGCAACGAGATCGATCTCACCATCGGCACCACCCAGACCTACGCCCAGATCGGCTATCTCAAGCTTAACCGCGACATCGATGCGACGATTGAAGACCTTCGCGACGTCGAAGAGCTTCGCTTCGCCGGACGGATATTGTTCGCTCGCTACTGGTCGATCTTCGGAGCTGCGGTGGTCGACCTCACCGACCAGACTGAAGATCCGCTCTCCGTCGCTGACGGGTGGGAGCCGGTACGCGACCGACTCGGCATCCAGTACGAAGATGACTGCCTGCAAATTGGACTCACGTGGAAGCGCGACTATGAGCGTGTTGGCACCTTCCGTGCCGGAAATACATTCGGCATTCACTTGGCATTAAAGGGGATTGGCCGCTAAGGCTGCGTTCAGCGGGCCTGGATAAAGGGCAACCACCAGCAGCCGGCTGCAAATCAAGGGAATTTTGAAAATCGTGGCACGAGCTTTCCGACTTAATTCCACGCGCGCCCTGTGGGGTGGCATTGCAGCCCTGCTCGGCTTGGCAAGCGGCGCCGCGGCCCAGCAGGGCGGCGCGCTCCCGATCAAAAGCACCCAGTCGCTCCACCTTCCGGAAAACCCGCAGCTGTTCGGAACCACGATGCCGTCGGTCATCAAGGCGACCGCGATCGTGAACGGTGATGTGATCACGCAGACGGACGTGGATCAGCGCCTCTCGTTCCTGTCGATTGCGAATGGACAGCCCATTCCGGCTGATCAGGTCGACACGCTTCGCCAGCAGGTTCTTCGAAACCTGATCGACGAGACGCTCGAAATCCAGGCAGCCAAGACCGAAAAGATCGACATCAAGAAGTCGGATGTCGATCGGACAGTCCAGCGCGTCGCAGGAGATTCCAAGCAGACGCCGGAACAACTTGCTTCGTTCCTCCAGTCGCGCGGGTCCTCGATCTCGTCGCTGCGCCGCCAGATCGAAGGCGAGATCGCATGGCGCAGGCTCCAGCAATCCAAGATCGAGAGCGGTGTCAGCGTCGGTGAAGACGAGGTGAAGGCCGTGCTGGACCGAATGAATGCATCCAAGGGTACCGAGGAATATCGAGTCGGTGAGATTTTCTTGTCGGCGACGCCCTATACGCAGGACCAGACGCTTCAGAATGCGAGCAAGATCCTCGAGCAGCTGAAGACCGGCGCCTCGTTCGCGGGCTACGCCCGGCAATATTCGGAGGCATCCACGGCCGCGGTTGGCGGCGACCTTGGCTGGGTTCGTCCCGAACAGCTTCCCCCGGCCCTTGGCGCGGCCCTGCGCACAATGGGCCCAGGCACGATCAGCAACCCGATCCCTGTGCAGGGGGGAGTTTCGATTATCGCGGTCCAGGACACCCGCAAGATCCTGACCGCGGATCCACGCGATGCGGTCCTCAGCCTCAAGCAGGTGTCGATCACCTTTCCGAAAGGCACGACCCGCGAGCAGGCCGAGCCGGTCGTAGCGCGCTTCTCCGAGGCGACGAAGAATATCGGCGGATGCGGCGGTGCGGAGAAGATCGCCGCGGAATTCCACGGCGAAGTGGTTCAGAGCGACCAGATCAAGGTGCGCGACCTCCCTGCCACTCTTCAGCAGATGATGCTGCCGATGCAGGTTGGCCAGGCAACGCAGCCGTTTGGCTCGCTCGACGAGGGCGTGCGCGTCCTTGTGATGTGCGGCCGGGACGAGGTCGATTCCGCTGCTCCGAGCTACGACGACGTCTATAGTCAGCTCAACGAGGAGCGGGTGAACACTCGCTCCAGACGCTACCTTGCGGACCTTCGCCGCGACGCGGTGATCGAATTCCGCTGATCGATCATTTCCGGTAAGGGCGGCGACGATGTCGACAGCGCCCTACCCGCTCGCGATATCACTCGGGGACCCGGCGGGTATCGGGCCCGAAGTTATCGCGAAATGCTGGGACTCGCGCGACGAGTTCCGATTGGCGCCGTTCGTCGCGATCGGCGACCCGCGCTCGATCGCAGCAGTGTGGGACGGGCCCATCGAGGTGATCGATGACCCGAGGCAAGCGGATTCTGCCTTCGACGTCGGATTGCCACTGTTTCAGCTTAACGCCGCACATTCCGATACGCCTGGTCATCCGAGCGTGGCCGGGGCCCACTGCTCTCTCGATTCACTGGAGATAGCCGTGGGCCTCGCCCGCTCTGGGTCCGCCGCGGCGGTTGTCACCGGACCAGTCGCCAAGGAGCAGCTTTATTCGATTGGCTTTCAGCATCCCGGGCAGACGGAGTTCGTCGCCGAGCGCTGCGGAGTTGCCGCTGCCAATGTCGTGATGATGCTCGCCGGCCCTACGCTGAGGACAGTGCCGGTCACTACGCATTTGCCTCTGTCGCAGGTTGCGCGGCGGCTCACGAGCGCACTGATCGAATCACGCGGCCGCGCGACGCTCCGCGGTCTCCAGCGCAATTTCGGAATTCCCGAGCCGCGGCTCGCCGTCTCCGGACTCAACCCGCACGCCGGCGAGGGTGGACAACTTGGCGTCGAAGAGATCGAGATCATTGAACCCGCAATCGCCGCGCTGGCTGCCGAGGGATGGCGGGTCAGCGGCCCGCACCCCGCCGACACGATGTTCCATTCGAGCGCTCGCGCAAAGTATGACGCGGCGCTCTGCATGTACCACGACCAAGCGCTGATCCCGATCAAGGCGCTGCACTTCGAGGATGCGGTGAACGTGACCCTTGGGCTTCCGATCGTTCGGACGGCGCCAGACCACGGCACGGCGTTCGACATCGCCGGTCGAGACAGGGCTGACCCGCGACCGATGGCGGCGGCAATCCGGCTCGCCGCGCAGAGTGTTGTGCTGCGCTCGGAGGTTGTTTGAGCGGCCAAGCTGAGCCGCTGCGCGAGGTCATTGCCCGGCACGGCCTCAGCGCGAGCAAGGCGCTGGGACAGAATTTCATCCTCGATCGCCAGCTCTTGGACCGAATCGCAGCCATTCCTGGTCCTCTGGCCGGCGAGCGCGTCTACGAAGTCGGCCCCGGCCCAGGCGGCCTGACCCGCGCGCTGCTCGATTCTGGCGCTACCGTCACCGCCGTCGAACGCGACCGACGCTGCCTTCCGGCACTCGACGAACTTACACACGAATTCGAAGATCGATTGCGGATTGTCGAGGCCGATGCCCTGCAGGTGAATGAGCAAGAGGTTGTCGGTGATGGAGCGCACGTCGTCGCCAATCTCCCCTATAATGTGGGCACTGCGCTCCTGCTGAGGTGGCTTGCAAGCGACTGGCCCCCGTGGTGGCGCTCACTGACACTCATGTTCCAGAAGGAAGTGGCCGAGCGCATTGTCGCTCAGCCCGAAAGCAATGCCTACGGTCGCCTGTCTGTCGCAGCGCAATGGCGCTCGAGGCCGCGCATCGCGATGATCGTGAATCGCTCGGCGTTTGTGCCGCCGCCGAAGGTGACCTCGGCTCTCGTCCACGTCACTCCCGCCGAGCAACCGGATGGCGTCAGTCAAAAAGTCATGGAACGTCTGACGGAGGCTGCTTTCGGGCAACGCCGAAAGATGCTTCGCTCCAGCCTCAGGGCCTTTCCAGGTGCGCTCGAGGCGGCGCACTCGCTCGGCATCGACACCCAGAGGCGCGCTGAGACACTGGCCGTCGGTGAATGGGTGAAGCTCGCGCGAGCGCTGAGCTAGTTTGACTTCGGGCTTTCGGGAGCCTTGGCCGAGGCGACCGTCGGCCCACGGGTAATCGCGGCCGAAAGCTGCGCGATCTGGGGGCAAGCCTTGCCGCCGCATATCGTCTGAAGCTTTTGCAGATTTGCCTGCGCCCGAACCGTCGCGCCCATCTCGACCATCGCTTCACCTTGAACCGCGATCGCATCAGGGTCGTTGGGTTCGATCAGCAGGGCCTTGCCCGACATCCGGATTGCCTTGCCGAAAAGATGCTGCTTCTCAGCGACGCGGGCAAGATCGACATAAGCCCAGCGATTGCGCGGATCGACCGCCAGGGCGGTCTCGAGCGCATTCTCTGCATCCTCGAGCTTGCCAGTGGCCATCAGCGACTGGCCCTGGTGCATCAGCTCGACTGATTTGGGTTGAATCTGATCGTCGGAACGCTGCCCTGCGGCAGGTGCGCCAAGCGATGTCGCGGCGAACCCGGCGAGCAGAAGACGAGGAAAGGAATGCATCAATTTCTCCACTTCTCGAACGTTTCCGCCTAGCACGGGCGGCGGACCCGCGCGACGAAAAAGCCGTCAGTCTGGTCGTGGTCGGGCGTCAATAACCGGCCCGAACCATCCAGACGCCCGCCAGCAATGGCGCTGTCCTCACTAATCCACGATGAATGGCGTTCGAGGAAGTGCTCAATCTGCCCTGCCCCTTCACGGGACAAGAGCGAACACACTGCGTAGACGAGGATACCGCCGGGCCGGACGAGCTCGCCACCAATGTCCAATAAGCGCTCCTGCGCAGCGGCGAGGCGGTCGAGGCGCTCCCGGGTGAGCCGCCATCGACCCTCCGGGTTACGGCGCCAAGTGCCGCTTCCCGAACAGGGAGCATCGATGAGCACGACATCCGCCTTGGAGCGCCAGTCGGAAAGCTGCTCGAGCTCTTTGGGCGGGTTCAGGAGACGTGTCACGATGCTCGCTCCTGCGCGGTTCGCACGAGGGCCTAGCCTCGAAAGCCGCACTCGATTGCTGTCGGTGGCGAGAATTTCTGCTCCCGGCGCAGATGCGGCAAGAGCGAGTGACTTGCCGCCGGCTCCGGCGCAAAGGTCGATGATCCGCTCTCCGCTCCCTGCCGCGCAGGCGAGCGCGATTAACTGGCTCCCTTCGTCCTGGACCTCTGCCAGCCCCGCTTGGAACGATGGCAGGTCGTCGACCCGGCTGTCCGCGGGAAGGCGAATGCCCCATGGGCTGAGCAAGGTTGGCGCACCATTCGGGAACTCGTCGAGAAGATCGTCGCGCGCCGCTTTCGCGACATTCACTCGAAGGTCGAGTGGCGCGCGCTCAAGCAAGGCCGGCCATTCGTCGGCGCCAACGAGGGACGAAAACTCCCCCGCCAGCCAATCCGGAACGAAGCCGGCTTGCGAAGGCGTATCGCCGGGTTCCAGCGGGTCAGGGCCTCTTGGCTCGCCGAACAGCTCGACCAAGGCCGGCTCCTCTTCACCCAGTCCAAGCACGGCAGCACGCCCACTCTCGGGCCGTTCTGCAGAGCGCCTTATTGCCCGGAAGACAAGCTCGCGCACCGCGCGACGGTCTTTTGATCCGGCGTATCGCCGGGACTTGAAGTAACGCGTGACGATCGCGTCGGCCGGCGGCCCGTCCTGGCGTGCTGAGGCGATTACCTCGTCGAGGACTTCGATCGCCGCCTGCAGCCGAGCGGCGGGTGTCATCGGTTAACGGGTCGGATAATTTGGCGCCTCGCGCGTGATCGTCACGTCATGGACATGGCTTTCAGAGAGGCCGGCGTTGGTGATCCGAACGAACCGCGCGCGGTTCTGGAGCTCAGCGATGGTGCGCGAGCCAGTATAGCCCATGGCGGCCTTCACTCCGCCGACCAGCTGGTGGATAATCTCGCGGACTGGTCCCTTGTAGGGCACCTGTCCCTCGATGCCCTCCGGCACCAGCTTCAGATGGTCCTCGATGTCCTGCTGGAAATAACGATCGGCAGACCCCCTCGCCATCGCGCCGACCGATCCCATTCCACGGTAAGACTTGTAACTACGTCCCTGATAAAGAAAAGTTTCTCCCGGAGCGTCCTGGGTTCCGGCGAGCAGCGAACCGACCATGACAGTGGAGGCTCCTGCAGCGAGGGCCTTTGCGATGTCGCCGCTGGTGCGGATCCCGCCGTCGGCAATGACCGGCACTCCGTTAGCGGCCCGCGCCGCGTCCATTACAGCGGTCAGCTGAGGCACGCCTACTCCCGCGATCACCCGCGTTGTGCAGATCGAGCCGGGACCGATCCCGACCTTGATTGCGTCGGCACCCGCGTCCGCGAGCGCCTTTGCCGCATCGGCCGTCGCTACGTTGCCGGCGATCACCTGGACGGAATTGGAGACGGTCTTCACCCGCTCGACTGCCCTGGCAACGTCGATGTTGTGCCCATGCGCAGTGTCGATGACGATGCAGTCGCAACCGGCCTCGATCAGCGCCGCCGATCGCTCGAACCCCTTGTCGCCCACGGTCGTGGCTGCAGCAACCCGCAACCGCCCCTCGGAATCCTTGGTTGCAAATGGAGCCGCCACGGACTTTTCGATGTCTTTCACCGTGATGAGGCCGACGCAATGATCGCTCTCGTCGACCACGAGCAGCTTCTCGATTCGCCTGTGATGCAGGATCCGTCGTGCTTCGGCCTCAGTCGTCCCAATCGGCACCGTTGCGAGGTTCTCCCTCGTCATCAGCTCGCTCACGGGCTGGTTTGGATTTTCCGCAAATCGAACATCGCGATTGGTAAGGATGCCGCAGAGCTTACCGGACTTCTCGACGATCGGGATACCGCTGATGCGGTGGGACTTCATCAGCTCGAGCGCGTCGGCGAGCGTCTGGTCCGGTGTCATGGTGATGGGGTTGACCACCATTCCGCTCTCGAAGCGCTTTACCTGGCGGACGGCGAACGCCTGTTCCTCGATGCTGAGGTTGCGATGCAGCACGCCAATCCCGCCAAGCTGGGCCAGAGCGATCGCCATGTCGATCTCGGTGACGGTGTCCATCGCCGAGGACAGGATCGGGATGTTGAGCGGGATCTCGCGGGTAAGGAAGCTTTTCGTTTCGGCTTGGCTCGGAAGGACCGACGATTCGAGTGGCTGCAGGAGCACGTCATCGAACGTCAAGCCGAGCCGGATATCAGCAGTGTCGTTGAGTTGGGCCATATCGGCCCATGGCAGGCAATGTGCGATTCGCCAAGTCCGGCTAGGACCTCCGCCTGCCAAGCACCCGCTGCGCTGCTTCGACGTGCATGCGTTCGATCATCTCGTCGCCAAAGCGCTCGGCGCCGCCGTTGAAGGCCTCGACGAGCGCCTGCGCGCGTTCCACCTCGGCAACTGACGGTGCGAATATCCCATGGCACGGCTCGATCTGGCTGGGGTGGATCAGGCTCTTGCCATCGAAGCCGAGCCGACGCCCCTCTTCCGCCTCGCGAAGGAAGCCGTCGCTATCCTCAAGATTGTTGAAGACGCCGTCGAACACCGCGGCGCCCGCTGCACGCGCCGCAAGCACGATCAGCTGCAGCGAGGCCGAGATCGGCTCACGGGTCGAGTCCAGTGGCAGACGAAGGTCAGCGCGCAAGTCGTTCGTTCCGGCGATCAAGGCCGCGGCCTCTTTTGCGACGTCACTCGCCGCAACGACTCCCGAAGCGGTCTCGATCATTGCAAGGACCGGCTTGGCAACAACATCTCGGATACCTTGGATGAGGTGGCCCGAAATGGCGCGTGGAACCACCACAAGGTCCGCTTTCGACCTCGCAACGGCATCGAGGTCGAGTGCATGCCACTCCGTTCCGACCGCGTTTACCCGGATGGCGACCGGCACCGGCCACAGCGCCGCCGTCGCGTCCACAGCGGCATGCCGCGCCCGATCCTTCGCGTCCGGCCGCACCGCATCCTCGAGGTCAAGGATGACGAGGTCGGCGCCGGCCACTCGCGCTTTCGCGATGGCCCGCGGGTTGGACGCGGGCAGGAACAGCAGGGACTGCACGGCGAACAGGTCGATTGCCTTGTCGCTTTTCGCTTCCGCTGCAGCCATGACCGTCGCATCATGCCTCCAATGAGGGCGACCGGGGAAGAAAAATGCTGACCATGTTCATGGCCGCCGTTGCGGTCCTTGTGATTCTTTACGTGGTGATGGGCGTGAAAATCGTGCGCCAGGGCTATCGCTACACCATCGAGCATTTTGGGCGCTTCATCCGCGTTGCGGAGCCGGGCTTCAATTATGTAACGCCATTCTTTTATCGTGTTGGCCGCAGGATCAACATGATGGAGCAGGTTCTTGAGATCCCGGGTCAAGAGATCATCACCAAAGACAATGCGATGGTGGCGGTCGATGGAGTCGTCTTCTTCCAGGTCTTGGACGCCGCCAAAGCCGCCTATGAAGTGTACGATCTCTACAGCGCCATCACGGCGCTCTCGACGACCAACCTCAGGACGGTCATGGGCTCGATGGATCTTGATGAGACGCTATCGCGGCGTGACGAAATCAACACGAAGCTCCTTTCGGTCGTGGACCAGGCAACCGAATCCTGGGGTGTGAAGATCACCCGGGTGGAGCTTCGCGACATCCGGCCACCGCAGGACATCGTAAACGCCATGACTCGCCAGATGAAGGCGGAGCGCGAAAAGCGCGCAGTGATCCTCGAAGCCGAGGGCTTGCGTCAATCCGCCATCCTCAAGGCAGAAGGCGAGAAACAGTCGGCGATCCTTCAGGCCGAGGGCGGGCGCGAAGCAGCCTTCCGGGAAGCCGAAGCTCGCGAGCGGGCAGCCCAGGCCGAAGCGGCTGCAACCAAGGCTGTCAGCGATGCCATAGAGGGGGGCAGCGCCCAGGCGATTAATTACTTCGTGGCCCAGAAGTATGTCGATGCAGTCGCGGAGTTTGCGCGCTCGCCCAATGCGAAGACGATCCTGTTCCCGGTCGAGGCCACCCAGCTGATCGGTACGCTCGGCGGTATTGGGGAACTTGCGAGGGAGGCGATAGGTCGGAGCGGCAGCCTCGCTCCGGCGCCAAAGGCCAAGCCGCCGGCGAGCGTGCCAAAAGCAGGCGAATGAGCAACCTCCAACTCGACCCGCAGTGGCTTTGGTTGATCGGGGGCGTCCTGCTCCTGATCGCCGAGCTGATCGCACCTGGCTTCTTTCTCGTTTTCATCGGAGGCGCGGCGATCGCGACCGGCTTTGCGGCTTTGTTGCTGCCGTTGGGCCTTCCACTTCAATTCGCGCTATTCGCGATACTTGCCTTCCTCGCTGCCCGCGTAGGGGGTCGCCGCGCCTATTCGATGCGCTACGACCATTCCCCGGATCCTTTCCTGAACGACCGGGGAAGGCGCCTTCTGGGTAGAGTGGTTGTCGCAACTCAATCTGTGGACTCGAACGGCGGGCGGGTTCGGGTCGGCGACAGCGAATGGTCAGCGCGGGGCGGACCTGCCGCGCCCGGCGACCGAGTGCGCATCGTCGATTTTGAAGGCAATTGCCTCAAGGTCGAGCCGGAGCATGTTCTACCGCCAGCCTAGCCAGGGCTTGTCTTGGCGCGGTTCCGAACTTCCTCCTGGCGGATGAACTCATCCATTCTCTCCTCGAGGACCGTCAGGGGAACCGAACCTAGGGCGAGGATTGCATCGTGGAAGCGGCGCTCGTCGAAATTCGATCCAAGCTTCGTCTCGGCTTCCGTCCGCAAGCGCCGGATTGTCAGCTCGCCCAGCTTGTAGGCAAGCGCCTGCCCGGGCCAGCTGATGTAGCGATCCACCTCGGTTTCGACCTCGTGCTGCGTCAAGGCGGTATGGCCGGCGAGATAATCGATCGCCTGCTGGCGCGACCAGCCCTGCTGGTGGATGCCGGTATCGATCACGAGCCGC
>JBJMVK010000042.1:0-19615 GCA_045810725.1 Sphingomonas sp.
AGCATATACCGGAAGGTTGATGGCGGTCGGTATGTCCGCGTCCTTGAGCGTCAGATGAACCGGCTGGTCCTCCTCGTGATTGGTGTTCGAAACGAACACTGACGATAATCTGTCGAAAGTGAGGACCCCGTCAGGCTTTGGATAGTCGACCGGACGCGCCTGGCCCTTCTCACTAAGGCTCGTATGGTCCGGCCGCAGCTTCAATGTCCAAGGTACGCCGATCCCGAGCTGGTTCAGCCACAAGTCGAGGCCGGCGTACAGCGTCCCCGCGGTCCCGCCCCAATGCGCGACTGCAGGCTGGGCATTACGAACCTTCCGCAACTCCTTCGAAACCCAGCTATTTTGAAGCGCCGTGGGATAGGCCTCGAGGGCATCGCCCGAGCGATCCTCCAAAACGGCGTGGAACGCGGCCTCGGCCGCCAGCATGGCCGATTTCATCGCAGTATGCGTGCCCTTGATCCGGGGCACGTTCACGAAACCCGCGGAGCATCCAATCAGGGCGCCGCCTGGCATAATGAGCTTGGGAATGGCCTGGTACCCGCCCTCGTTGATCGCCCTGGCACCGTAGGAGACACGCCTCCCCCCATCGATCTCCGCCCGGATCGCCGGATGTGTCTTCCAGCGCTGCATCTCCTCGAAAGGCGAGAGATACGGGTTTGAGTAGTCCAGGGAGACCACGAAGCCGAGCGCGACCTGGTTGTTCTCCTGGTGGTAGAGGAACCCTCCGCCCCACGCGTCTGAGAGGGGCCAGCCCTGGGTGTGAATAACCCGGCCGGGCTTGTGTCTCTCTGGAGGAATGTCCCAGAGCTCCTTGATTCCAATACCAAAAACTTGAGGGCCACTTTCCTCGCGCAGCTTGAATATATCGCTCAGGCGCTTGGTCAGGTGGCCGCGGGCTCCTTCTGCGAAGAAGGTGTAGCGCGCGTGAAGCTCTATGCCCGGCTGATAATCGGGTCGATGGGAGCCGTCCCGGGCGATTCCCATGTCGCCGGTGGCAACCCCCTTCACGGACCCGTCATCGTTGAAAAGAATCTCCGCGGCCGGGAAGCCGGGGAAGATCTCGACCCCGAGTTCGTCCGCCTGCACCGCCAGCCAGCGACAGAAATTCCCGAGGCTCAAAGTGTAGGTGCCCTTGTTGTTCATGAAGGGCGGCATCAGGAAGTGAGGCATCTCCCACTTCCCGCTCTTGCCGAGGATCCAGTGATGGTTTTCGTTGACCGGGACCGTAAGCGGCGAGCCCTTTTCCTTCCAGCCGGGGATGAGCTCATCAAGGGCGATCGGGTCAATGACGGCGCCCGAAAGGATGTGCGCCCCGACCTCGCTTCCTTTTTCGAGAATGCAGACCGAAATGTCGCGGCCGGCCTCGCTTGCCAGCTGCTTGAGGCGGATCGCTGCACTGAGGCCAGCTGGACCGGCACCCACGATCACGACGTCATATTGCATGGATTCGCGTTCGCTCATCGTCCTCTCGTCGCGTCCTCCACACAATTCGACTCATCTGAAGTGCACATTCCTTGACCGCGGCGTCAATGGGAGGTGAGGTAAGGTACGTGGGCGGGGAATTGGATTTGATCGGCTTGGCCGAGGCGCGTAGCGCATTGAGCTGGTGGCTTGACGCGGGGGTCGTTTGCGCGATCCAGGAGGAGCCACGCAACTGGCTTAAACCTGCACCCGCGCCAAAAGTGGTTGCCGCCGAGCCCGTCCCGCCGGCCAACGTAACGCGGCCTAGTCACGAGACGCTCGCCGAGCTTCAGCAATGGCTCGCCAATAGTGCCCACCTGCCGCTCGCGTCGACAATGTCGAAGCGGATCCTGCCGCATGGACCCGAGAACGCCGCCATCATGCTCCTTAGCGACGCTCCGTCGCTGGAGGATTATGCAGCCGGCCAGCCGATCGGCGGTGAAGCCTGGTCACTCGCGCAGCGCATGTTGGCCGCGATCGGGTTCAGGCCGGATGAGGCCTACAGCGCCTCTTTGTCGCCAATCCATGCTCCGGGTACGCGCCTTAGCGGCCAGGATCGGGAAGACTATGCCGAGATCGCTCGGCGCCACATCGGCCTGGCGAAACCAAAGCGTCTTGTCTTGTTCGGCGATGGGCCGTCGCAGGCATTGCTCGGGAAGCGCCTCATCGAGGCACGCGGGCATGTGCACAAGATCGAGGGGGTACGTGCCATCGCAACCTTTCACCCGCGCCACCTGATTAAGCGGCCGTTAGATAAATCCTTGGCATGGAACGATCTACTGCTCTTGATGGAGGGCGAATCTTGAAGGCTGGACTGCTCGCGTTCGGAACCCTGCTGTTTGCTGCGCCGCTTGCTGCACAGCCTACACGTGACCCGCTTGCGCCGCTTCCGACGACGTCACCAACGGCGCAGCCGACGAGCCCGGTTGGCACGCAGCCCGCACCTCTGGGCACCGCGCAGCCATTTGCTCCAGCCGCGGCTCCCGCAGTTCCAGCCGCCGCAGTTCCAAGAGACTGGCGCGGTGTTTTCGATGCGATCGATGCAGGCAATTGGGCGGCAGCGCAGGCCGGAATTTCAACGCTCCCGCCGAGCCCGCTCACTCCGGTTGCAAGAGCCGAACTCTATACCGCCAAGAACTCGCCGGTCGTTGACGGCGCTTCGCTCCAGGCCCTGATTGCGCAGGCGCCCGAGCTTCCCGAAGCGAACCAGCTCGGCCTCATGGCGCTGAAACGCAATCCCGCGGCAACTCTTATGGTCCTTCCTGAAAAGCAGACCGTGGTGCTCGGCTCCGCCCCGGTGCGCTACCGCGCTCACCCGGTACCGGCTGATCCGGCTGCGGACCAAGTGCGCTCGGCGCTCGACCCGCTGGTCAAGGCGGACGATGCCGGCGGCGCGGAAGCACTCCTCGTCTCGCAGGGTCCGACGCTCTCCGCCGAAGCCCGCGCGGAGACCGCTACCCGCGTCGCCTTCGTTTATTATGTCCTCGGACTGGACATGGACGCACGCCGGGTATCCGACACGTGGAGACAGGGCGCGGTAGGTGAGTGGGCGAGCCAGGCGGCCTGGGTGTCCGGCCTCGCCTCGTGGCGCCTCGGCGATTATAACAGCGCGTCCATCGATTTTCAGCAGGCCGCGAGGGTCGCCGATCAGCGAGAGCTGCGCGCTGGCGGCTATTATTGGGCGGCGCGCGCCGAACAGGCGGCGGGTCGGCCTGCCTCCGTTGAAGGCCTGCTGAAGGCGGCGGCGAATACCGCCGAGGCACCTGAAAGCTTCTACGGGCTACTTGCCCGCGAGACGCTCGGCATGTCGACCAAGCTCGGCCCGGACCCGTTCGCCGGCTATGATCCACCGGTCGAGCAATTGCCGAACGTGCAGCGAGCCATCGAGCTGGTAAAGATCGGTGAGCCGGCGCTCGCTGAGCGGATGATCATCCATCAGGCGAAGATCGGAGCCCCATCGGAGCATCATGCGCTGATCCAGCTTGCAAAACGCCTGGATCTGCCTGCGGCCCAGCTCTACCTTGCGAAATATGGCCAATATGGCGCCCGTGCCGACGCCACCGACCGTTACCCCAATCCGAACTGGAGCCCGCTCGGGGGATGGCGGGTCGATCCCGCGTTGGCGTTTGGCCACATTGTCCAGGAATCTTCATTCAGCCGAACCGCCGTCAGCCACGCCGGCGCGGTCGGCCTCATGCAGGTCATTCCGGATACCGCCCAACTGGTGTCGCGAAACCGCGGCGTTCCGTACCCGCGCGGCGCCTTGACCGATCCGAAATATAATTTGGAGTTCGGCCAGAGCTTCATCGAGATGATGCGAAGCTCGTCCTCTACCGCGGGTCAGCTTCCGCGCGTTATCGCCTCCTACAACGCTGGTCCGCTGCCCGTCGCGCGATGGGCCGGGATCAACGACAAGGGCGATCCCCTGCTGTGGATCGAATCGATTCCCTATTGGGAGACGCGCTACTACGTGCCGTCGGTCATGCGGAACATGTGGGTTTATCAGGGCCTCGACCGCGAGGACACGCCAACTCTAAAAGCAATGGCAGAGCACCACTGGCCTGCGTTCCCGAGCGGTACGACAAGGCTGAGCAGGGAGCGCAGCGAAACACCGGAAGCGACCCAGTCCGGCGAATGAGCCTAGGCGATGCCAAGCCCGGCCATCTCGGTTTCGATTTCGAGTACCCCTCCCGCGATGATCCAAGAACGAGGCCCTGTGCGCTTGCAGGCTTGCTTGCGTAGCCCGCCGCACCAGGATCGAAGAGGCTGAGCGGGACCAATCGATTGGTGGCGGCATAGTGCTGCGCCGCGCCTTGTCGGTTCGAAGGCCGCATCGATAGCGGCAGACGGATGGGGCACAATTCCAGTGAGTCGAGCCCTCTCCACAAGTCGGCTATATGTTCTTGTTTTGTTCTTGCTCGGTCCCTATCATTCGCCACATGCCGGTCGAGTCGAACCATGGTCGCGGGGCCACGCGCAATCCGACGCCGACGCGCTTCAATCTCAAAGAGCGCGTGGAAGAAGGAGAATGGCTCGACCAGGTCGAGGCGCTCGACGGCGTGCCGAAACGACGAACGACCGTCACGATCGAACGCCCGAAGTCCATCCTTACGCGCAACAGCTCACCCGACATCGGCTTCGATCGCTCGCTGAACGCTTATCGTGGTTGCGAGCACGGATGCATCTATTGCTTCGCGCGGCCGACTCACGCCTACCATGATCTCTCGCCGGGCGTGGATTTCGAATCGCGCCTTTTTGTGAAACCCGACGCAGCGCAGCTGCTCCATTCGGCGCTGTCACGGCCTGGGTACGAATGCCGGCCGATTGCCATGGGGACCAATACCGACCCTTATCAACCGATCGAAGAACGGTGGAGGATTACGCGCTCTGTTGTCGAGCTGCTGCTCGAAACGCGCCACCCCTTCACCATCACCACCAAGTCGGACCGGGTTCTGCGCGATCTCGACCTGCTCAAGCAGGCCGCGGATCTGCGTATCGCTTCGGTCGCCATTTCGGTGACATCTCTCGATCCAGCAGTCGCGCGCACCCTCGAGCCACGGGCCCCGCATCCCCGGAAGCGACTTGCCGCGATCAAGGCGCTCAATGATGCGGGCATCCCGTGCTTCGTCGCCATCGCCCCCGTCGTGCCGCAAATCACTGATCATGAACTCGAACACATCGTCGAGGCCGCGGTTGAGGCGGGAGTGCCCGGCGGCTTCTACCTGCCCGTGCGCCTCCCCCATGAAGTCGCCCCGCTCTTTCGCTCCTGGCTCGACGAACATTATCCAGACCGGGCGGCCAAGGTAATGGCGGCCATCCGCTCGCTGCGCGGCGGCCGCGACAACGACCCGAATTTCTTCAGCCGGATGCGCGGCCAAGGGCCGTGGGCCGACCTGCTGAAGACACGGTTCGAGATCGCGGCGAAGAAATACGGCCTGCGCCAGGCCAGGTTTCCTCTGCGCACCGATCTTTTCCGTCCGCCCGAAGGCGATCAGATGCGCTTGCTTTGAACAATATTTAGGGGTCGCCCGTGACTTCCCCGAGGTCTTTGCTAGTCAGCCCGCATGAAACGATCTCTTGGTTGGGCGCTGTTGCTCGCGGTTGCCGCGCCGGCGAATGCTCAGGATGCCCCCGCTCCACTCCCACAGGTCGATGGCAAGGTCGCCTCTCTACGCGACGCTGCTCTTCAGGACCAATATGCATGGGACATCGTCGAGGGGCTGACGACGGAAATCGGACCAAGGCTCGATGGTACGCCGGCCGAAGCCCGGGCACGCGACTGGGCGGTCGCGAAGCTCCGCTCACTCGGTTTCTCGAACGTCCGCGTCGAGCCTTTCTCGATTATCAACTGGACGCGCGGCGCCGAAAGCGCGGCGATCCTCGCACCCTTCCCACAGCAACTGGTTGTCGCCGCCCTCGGCAATAGCGCATCCACTGGCCCCGACGGGATCACCGGACAAGTCGTAGGCTTCGACAGCGAGCAGGCCCTGGAAGCCGCGCCTAACGAGGCGGTTCGTGGAAAGATCGTCTTCGTCAGCCACGCCATGCCGCGCACGCAGGATGGCTCCGGCTACGGCTTCTTCGGCGGGCCCCGCAGACAGGGGCCGAGCGTCGCTAGCAGGAAGGGAGCAATTGCGATCGTGATCCGGTCGATCGGGACCGACTATCACCGAAATCCCCACGCGGGGGTCCAGACCTTCGCAGACGGCGTCAAGCCGATTCCTGCGGCGGCCCTCAGCTTACCGGACGCCGAGCAGCTTCAGCGCATCCTCAAGCGCGGCAAGCCGGTCACAATGCATTTGAGGCTCGACTCGAGGAGCGGCCCTGCCCCATCCGGCAACGTCATCGCGGAGGTACCTGGCCGCGATCCCAGGCTCGCACCCATCCTCGTTGCCGGCCATCTCGACAGCTGGGACCTTGGCACCGGTGCGATCGATGATGGCGCCGGTGTCGCGATCGCGACCGCAGCAGCCAAGCGTATCCTGGACGCAGGCAGACCCCTTCGCACCATCCGTATCGTCTGGTTCGGCTCGGAGGAACTCGGCATTTTCGGGGGGCTCGATTACCAAAAGAAACATGGCGCCGAACCGCACTACGCGATCGCGGAAAGCGACTTCGGCGCAGACCGGATCTGGGAGCTCAACAGCAAGCTCGGCAAAGAGCGTGAGGCGGAGGGGAGAATGCTGCAGGCTGCGCTTGCACCGCTCGGCATTGTACCCGGGAAACTCGATGAAGCGGATGGTTCGGACATCGAGCCACTGATCGCCGCCGGGATGCCGGCAATAGGTTTAAGCCAGGACGGCACCCGGTATTTCGACGTCCACCACACCCCGGACGACACCCTCGACAAGATCGATCTCGAACAGCTTCGCCAGAATGTCGCCGCGTGGACGGCCATGCTCGCTGTACTGTCGGGAGGAATTGAACCGGGACCGAAACCACGCAAACGGCGTTGAGCCTCCGGAACAAGGGAGACAACCCATGCGCATTGTATTCGCCGCCATCCCGCTGTTGCTGCTCGGCGCGTGCCAGGTCAGCAAAGACGACAACAACGGGACGATGAGCGTCACCTACAACAGCGACGTGGCCGAGAATGCCGCTGCCGACGTCGGCAACACGGCTCAGAACATCGCCAACGACATCGGCACCGACGTCAAGAACACGAGCGAAAAAGTCCAGAACAAGGTCGGCAACAGCGACGTCGACGTTAATGTCAACAAGGACGTCCAGACCGAAAACAAGACTGGGAAGAATCACTAGCCCGCGTCCGGACTGGACACGTCGGGGGTGGTCCGGGAGACAGGGGGTGGTCGGGGAGACAGGATTCGAACCTGCGACCCTCTGCTCCCAAAGCAGATGCGCTACCAGGCTGCGCTACTCCCCGATGACCCTGCCGTTAGTGCCGATCATCGCGCTCGCCAATCCCCCGGATCGGATCGGCCTGATGAGGTTGGTGGGCCCGGCAGGATTCGAACCTGCAACCTAGCCGTTATGAGCGGCCAGCTCTACCGTTGAGCTACAGGCCCTCTCCGGTCCGTTCGAGATAGACGGCGCGGCCGACGCCGCCAAGTCAGCCGCGCGGGAACAGCAGCGAAATCGTGCCATGCGGCGCAAGCAGGTCCGCGCCGGCTATTCGCGCCAGGCCCTGCACCAGCCGAAGGGAGAAGCCCTGCTCGAAATCCGCTTCTCCGCTCAGGAGCTGTTCCTCTGTCATCGCGGCAAGCTTCGCGGGGCGGGTCATCGACACCCGCCAACGGTCGCCGGCACGATCAACGCTGAGCCGCAGTCGTTCGCCGGAGCCGGACTGTTCGATCAGTGCGCTGCACATCCGGAAGATGAGCCGGTCAGCGAGTTCGGGCTCAGTAGCAGCGGTGGCGTCCTTGGGCGGCCGAGTTCCGCTTACCTCCACTCCCCGGCTCCCCGACGCGTCGGCAAGCACCGGTATCAGTCGCTCGACTAACTCGCCGAGATTCACACGCGCATGCGCGCCCCCGGCGGACGAATGAACCTTCGCCGCAAAATCGAGATCGTCGATTGCGGTTAAGAGCAACCGCGCTTGACCTACGATTTCCTGCGCACGTTCGCGATAGCGTCGGTCCGCTGGACCCAGGTACTGGCCCTCGATGATTTCGGCGAAGCCGATGATCGCATTGAGCGGCGTCTTGATCTCGTGAACCAGTTCCCGAAGCGAATCCGGATCGGCAAGCGCTTGGGCCGCCTCCTCGACCACCTCGCTGTCGCCCCGCTCGCGTAAGGCTACGCCCCGGTAGCCGCGGAATCGCCCGTCCGCCGGGTCGAACGCGGGCACTCCGCTGATCTTCCACTCACCTGCGACAAGACCGTCGCCCGCGACCGTGAGGGCGGCATCGCGAAAGGGGGCTCGGACCGTGAAGGCGCGAACCACTTCGGGGTCGACATGATCGGCATCGCCGTTCCGGGAGCGAGCGATCGATCGGCCAATTAGCGCTCCGCGCGGGGCCCCCTCCACCCAGGCAATCTCGCCGCCAGCCCCGCATTCCCAGCGGAACAATGAAGTGGAAGTCGGCAACGCTGGCGCAAGCCCGCCCCGCCGCATCATCGCGCGACTGCGTCGTCGCCTTTCAATTCGTTGAACGACGTCGTGCAAGGAGGGGGCCGGAACCGCGGAAACGGGTTCGACAACCTGCAACTCCAGCGGTGCCGGGTCCGCTTGTTCGACGAGCTCGTCAGTGAACTCGTCGGTAAACTCATCGGAAAACGGATCTGTGTCCTCGGCAACGTGTTGGTCGGCGTCCTCGGCAACGTGTTGGTCGGCGTCCTCGGCTTCGGGTTCTGGGGGGACCTCGGGATGGAGAGTCTCGACGAAGCGGCGCGTTTCGTCGTCGGCGGCGCCGAGGACCGATTGCCACTGCCATGCCTCGAGGGTCGCTGCCGCGAGGACCGGGGCTGAAACCGCGAGCTGGTCCGAGGCAAAATATTCAAGCAGGCCCAGCGGCAAAGGCAAGGCAGCAACAGCTCGAGCAGCAGCAGCGCGAAGGCTTTCGTCGACTTGTGCGGCGTCGGCACGGATGGATTCGAGAGCTTCCCCGACTGTTGGACTGGTGGCGTTCGTGCCGGCGCGGGCAACGAGGTCGACCAATTGCCGCCACCGCACGGCGACGTCGTGTCGGTCACCGGGCGGTTGGTTGAGGACGGTCAGCAGGCGATCGTCGAAACGCACCGGGATTCCATGTCCTTTAAGACGCCGTTTACCCTCTGTAAGGCGCTATTTAATTTTAGCTAAGACGATAGCTCTTAACCATCCCGAAACGGGACAGGGCGCAACTACCAACCGTTAGCAAAAAAGGCGCCGGCAACGCCGGCGCCTTCCTTCAGCTGGGCTGCCCGTTCGGTCAGCCGTGCTGCTGCACGTAGACGAGCCAATATTTCGCAATGTCTGCGCGAGCCCCGGTTACCCCGTTCAGAGCCGCCGTCGCCCCCGCCTTGTCTCCAGCTCGGGCGAGCGCCATTCCGAGATGAAGATTGGCAAGTTCCTTGTCGCCATCGGACCTGCTCATCACCTGGCGGTAGATTTCTGCGGCCTTGGAATAGTTGCCCATGCCGTAATAACGATCGCCGATGCGGAGAAGGTTGAGGGCCGTCGGGGACATCTTCGCCGCGGCCTCGAGATCGGCGGCCGTCGCTTTCGGCTTGCCTTTTAGGCCGTTTACGATGTCACGGAACTGAGGGTTGGAGGGATCCACAACCTTTGCGGTGACGCCCGCATCGATCACCGCCTGCGCTTCGACGTAATTCGATTGGTCGGCCGAGGATTCTGCGAAGAGTGCATATTCGCCGGGGGTGCTCAGTGAGCCGGTGACCTGCATCAGGCGCAGCATGTCGAGCGTCCCTTCGACATCCGGCTGCTTCAGGTTCCGGAAGATCGCAATCGAATTCTTCCAGCTGTCCGCGCTCGGATAAGCCGACGCCCATTCGCGGGCGAGGTCCACCGCGACAGGGGACTTCGCTTCGTACGCTGCGCTGACTGCACGGCGGTAGATATCCTCCGTCGGCTTCTGGCCTGCTGCAATCCGGGCTTGGATCGCCTTCTGGAATGCACCCGCGGCATTGGCACCCTGGCCCGCGGCACCCATTCCCTGAGCGAGCAGCTCGAGGGTTTCCGGATCGTTCGGAGCGAGCGTCGCAGCGTGCTGGAATGACGCGACGGCCTGGGCATATTGCTTGGCGTTGAACTGCTTCACGCCAAGGTCTCGATAGAGCGCGCCGATCTTGTCCGTCTCGAGAATTCCCGAGTTCGCTAGAGCGTCGACCGCCGTCGCAAGCGCCGCATTATCTCCGGCGGTGATCGCAACCTCCCTCTGGAAGACCGCGACCAGATATCGATCCTCCTTGGTCGTTGCCGCCGCCTGCGCCGCTGCGAGCTTCGCCGGGATATTCGCCGTGTCGTTGGCCTTGATCGCGTTCTGAAGTTCGACCAGCGGCTTCATTGCCTTGCTGGATGGCTTGACGTTCGGCGCCTGCGCCGGCGCCGCCGGCTGGGCGGCGGCATTGGACTGGGCTGTCGCGGACGCGGTGAAGGCGGTCAGGGCGAGCGCGGCGGTGGCGAACATGAGCTTCATCGAATTTTTCTCCTCTCGCGGACGGAAGACCGGTCCGCACCGAAAAACGGCGGCGACTTAGACCTCTAATTGACGGATGTCCAAGAACCGTGGCAGCGCTGGCCTGAACGCAGATTGAACTCACTGATTTTGTTGGAAAATGACCTTTCCCTCGCGCGCGGGCGCGCGGGGTGGCGGATGCAGGTACAATGCACTAGGTAATGGGTCGGGGAGCGCGGCTTTGCCGCAAACCTTCGAGTTCACCCTAATCGCAGGATAAATTCTTGGCCACCCAGCCGCCGGTCGAAGACCGCAAGGACGACAGCAACCCACCGCCTCCTGGCGATAGGGACATCGCACCGATCTCGATCGTCGAGGAAATGAAGACCTCTTATCTCGACTACGCGATGAGCGTGATCGTGAGTCGGGCCCTGCCTGACGTGCGCGACGGCCTCAAACCGGTCCATCGTCGAATCCTTTTCGCATGCCAGGAGGCGGGCTACGTCGCCGGGCGGCCCTATCGCAAATCGAGCCGGATCGTCGGTGATGTCATGGGTAAATATCACCCCCATGGCGACTCCGCGATCTACGACGCACTCGCACGCATGACGCAACCTTGGTCGATGCGCGTCCCGCTGATCGACGGCCAGGGCAATTTCGGGTCGATGGATCCCGATCCGCCAGCCGCGATGCGCTACACCGAAGCGCGGCTGGCGAAGGTCGCCAACTTCCTCCTCGGCGACATCGACAAGGACACGGTCGACTTCCAGCCAAATTATGACGCGTCGGAGCGCGAACCCCAGGTTCTTGCTGCACGTTTTCCCAATCTTCTGGTCAACGGGGCGGGCGGAATCGCGGTGGGGATGGCGACCAACATCCCGCCGCACAACCTCGGCGAGGTGCTCGCCGCCTGCCGAGCCTATATCGACGACCCGACCGTAAGCTCCGAAGCGCTGATGGAGCATGTAAAGGGTCCGGATTTCCCGACCGGAGGCCTGATCCTGGGCCAATCCGGGATTAGGAGCGCTTATACGACCGGCCGCGGCTCGATCCTGATGCGTTCGCGCGCCCATGTGGAGGAGGGCCGCAACGATCGGCGCTCGATCGTGCTGACGGAAATCCCCTACCAGGTCGGCAAGTCGGGTCTCGTCGAGAAGATCGCCGAAGCCGCGAAAGACAAACGCATCGAAGGCGTTTCGGACATTCGCGACGAGAGCAACCGCGAAGGCGTCCGCGTCGTCATCGACCTGAAGCGTGACGCCACTCCAGAGGTCGTTCTCAACCAGCTTTGGCGGCACACCCCGGCGCAGACCAGCTTCCCCGCGAACATGCTCGCGATCCGGGGTGGCAGACCGGAGACGCTGGCTCTTCGCGACATCATCGAGAGCTTCGTTCGCTTCCGGGAGGAAGTCATAACCCGCCGCTCGAAGTTCGAGCTGCTGAAGGCTCGCGAGCGCGCCCACATCCTGCTCGGGCTCGTCGTCGCAGTGACCAACCTTGATGAGGTGGTGAAGCTGATCCGCGGATCAGCTTCTCCCGCCGAGGCTCGTGAGAAGCTGCTGACCCGCAAATGGCCCGGAGCGGAGATCCGGCCGTACATCGCGCTGGTCGAGGCCGTTGAGCCGCAGGGTAAGTCGGACATCTATCAGCTCTCCGAAACGCAGGTGAGGGCGATCCTAGAGCTTCGCCTGCACCGCCTAACGGCCCTTGGCCGCGACGAGATCGGTAACGAGCTCCAGGGACTCGCCGAGTCGATCGGTGAGCTCTTGGAAATCCTAGCCAATCGGGCCCGACTGTACGAGGTGATGCGCGAGGAGTTCGACGAGGTCGAAGCCGAGTTCGCCACGCCTCGGGTGAGCGAACTTGCTCCTGCGGCCGACGGTATCGAAGACGAAGACCTGATTGAGCGCGAAGACATGGTCGTGACCGTCACGGTCGAAGGCTACATCAAGCGAACGCCGCTGACTGTATTCCGAGAGCAGAAGCGCGGCGGCAAAGGCCGCGCCGGAATGGCGACGAAGGAGGAGGACGCGGTCACCAATCTTTTCGTGACCTCGACCCACAATCCGGTGCTGTTCTTCTCCAACCTCGGACGAGTTTACCGAATGAAGGTATGGCGGCTGCCCGAAGGTGGGCCGAACACGCGTGGCCGTCCCATGGTGAACCTTCTTCCACTGGCCTCCGGCGAGACCATCTCAACGGTTCTCCCTCTGCCGGAAGACGAAGCGGAATGGGGCCGCCTCCACATCATGTTCGCCACCGCGCACGGAACCGTTCGCCGCAACAGCATGTCGGCGTTTACCAACGTCCCGACCGCGGGCAAGATCGCCATGCGCTTTGGGACTGGTCCAGCCGAAGACGCCGAGACCGAGGACAGCGACGAACAGGCGGACCCTACCGATCGACTGATCGGAGTCGAGCTCCTGACCGAGGATGACGACGTCCTGATCGCCACGCGCAACGGCAAAGCGATCCGTTTCATGGCGACCGACGTGCGCGAGTTCCAGTCGCGCACCTCGACCGGCGTTCGTGGAGTCCGGCTGCTCGAGGGGGACGAGGTGATTTCGATGTCGATCCTTCATCGCGTGGGCACGGGGCAGGAAGAACGCGAATCCTATCTCCGCTTTGCTCCGTGGAAGGGCGAGAAGGAAGGCGACTGCCCGTTGACGTCCGATCGCCTCGAAGAGCTCGCGCAGAAGGAGCAGTTCATCCTGACCGTGACGGAGAACGGCTACGGCAAGCGCTCCTCGGCCTATGAATATCGTCGCACCAACCGCGGCGGGCAGGGCATTACGAATATCGACACGTCGGAGCGAAATGGCCGCGTCATTGCCTCGTTCCCCGCTCACCAGGGCGAAGCGTTGATGCTGGTGACGGACCAGGGAAAGATGATCCGAACGACGGTCGGCGACATTCGGGTCATGGGGCGCAACACCCAGGGCGTCACGATATTCCGGGTGGCTGAAAACGAGCATGTGGTGAGCGTCGCCAAGATCGAGGAAAGCGAAGAGGAAGAGATCGAGCTCGAGGGCGGCGACGACCTCGCTCCGGAGGAAGGGGCGACGATCGGTGAAAGCGAGCTTGAGAAGCCCGCCGATCCGGAGCAGGGTTAGGTTCGGTCCGGCGCGGTTTAACTGCGACGAACAGCTGAAACCGGGCGGGGCCGGGTCGCGTTCTCCTGAGCACTAGTTCGAGGAGTATCCATCTATGCCGCTTCCCCACAATGCGCTGGTCCTGGTCGCCGACGGAACCAAAGTTCTCTTCCTCCGAAACCATGGCGACGAGAACCAGATCGACCTGCGCACCGAATCGCATGATGCCCGGCAAGACCGCAAGGACCGCTACTTTCACACCGACGCGCCGGGCACTGCCGCGCACGGCGCGGGGGCTGCCGGCCGGGGAATCGGGGCAATGGGCGGGGGCCACGTCGCGCGCCCGGTGATGGAAGAAACGGATTTCCACCAGCAGGAAGAAGACCGCTGGATCAAGGACGCCGCCGAGGAGCTAAAGAAGCGGGCACTACGGAACGACTATGACACGCTCGCGATCGTGGCGCCGCCAAAGGCGCTAGGAGTACTCAAGAAAAGCCTTCACAAAGAAGTCGAGAAGCGCCTGCTCTGCACCGTGAACAAGGAAATGAGCGGCCGTCCGATTCCGGACATCGAGGCGTTGCTCGATGGTCATACACGTCCCGAGGAGCTTCCGGCGGTCTAGCGTTCAGAAGGGCCCGGCCGAGGCAATCTTGCCGGGCCCTCCTCCTTAACGAAGAAAGCTACCCGCGCTCTCCCGCGCGTCCCGGCGGTGGTGCCGGCATGGCTGCGGGCGGCGGCGGCGGCGGCGGCGCGACCACAAGCGCCTGCGCTTGGGCGAGGTGACCTTGTACGACGGGGACGATCTGCCCCGCGGTCGCTCGGAGCGCCGGCACATCTCCACCTTGCGCATAGCCTTGGTGCAGGGCCAGGGCCGTCTGGTGGGCCTGGATCTGGACCTGCTGGAACGCGCTGTCGAAATTGTATCCGGTCCCAGCCGAGCGCAGCTGGTCGAGCATCGCCTGCTGGGCAGGGAGGATCGTTGCGGGTGGCGGGGTGACGTGCGCGGATTGCGCAGCAGCCATCAGCATCTGGGTCGAATTCGTGTGATCGCGAATAATCATATTCGCGAAATTCTGAACTGCCGGGTTCTGCGATGCTTGGAGTGCAAGCTGACCCGACTGGATTTCGAACTGGTCGCTACTCGCAGCTTGGGCGAGGTATCCAGGCGCAAGCATTCCGTTGGTGAGATCCGGCGGTGGTGGCGGCGTCGTCGAACAGGCGGCAAGCGCAATCGTGCCGCCCAGAAGGATCCCCAGTGTCCTCATCGCACGCTTCTCCATTCTGCTATGTGGCGCCGTTGCAAACTTGTAAGCGAGCGACCGGTTCCTACTGCTAATCCAGAGCAAAATCAGGCGAACAGGTGAACCACCTCCGCCTCTGGAGCGACCGCCTTCAGGAGCAAGGTGCGATGGCAATGGGCGGGCTCGCGCTCCATGCACAAGAGGGCGCTTGTTTTCTCGCGAGCAAGGTCCAGCATCAGTGCAGATTGCGCCATGGCTTCGGGGAGTTCGAGCTGCCCTGCATAGATTCGCTCCAGCTCCGCGTGCCGGCCCGCGCGCGCTGCTGCCCGCCCCTCGGCCGGCGTGCCAAGCGCCTTGAGGTGCACATATTCGATATCGGCATCCTCAAGTGCTCCCTTGAGCGGCGACTTCGAGAAGCCGGGGCGTCGTGACAGCGGCAGTGCGCGAACGTCGATCACGCGTTCCACTCCGGCATCTCGAAGCGCTTTAACGAATTCGGGCACCGTCGCGCCCTCATATCCAATGGTGAAGATGCGCATATCGGCTGGATAGCGCAGCGACACGGGACTAACAGCCCCCCGCATGTCCTTCGACATCCACATCATCGGCGGCGGGCTTGCCGGATCAGAGGCAGCCTGGCAGCTCGCCGAGGCAGGCCTTCGAGTGCGGCTCAGCGAGATGCGCGGCGGCGGCGAGACCACGCCTGCGCACGAGACGGATTGCCTTGCGGAGATGGTCTGCTCCAACAGTTTCCGATCCGATGATGCCGATCACAATGCCGTTGGCCTGCTCCACCAGGAAATGCGTGCCCTTGGCTCGTTGATCATTCGAACAGCAGACAGGCATCGCGTCCCCGCAGGTTCTGCGCTGGCGGTCGACCGCGAGTGCTTTGCCGCCGAAGTCACGCAAAGGATCGCGCAGCATCCCAACGTCGCAATCGTTCGCGAACGCGTCGACACGCTTCCGGACCATGCGACGATCATCGCCACAGGACCACTCACGGGATCAAGGCTTGCGGAGGCAATCGCCCGGCAGACGGGCGAAGGGTCCCTCGCCTTTTTCGATGCGATCGCCCCAATCGTTCACCGCGACTCAATCAACATGGACATGGCGTGGATGGCGGCGCGCTGGGACAAGGGTGGAAAGGACTATATCAACTGCCCTCTGGACAAGACGCAGTACGACACGTTCGTCGAGGCTTTAGTGGAGGGCGAGAAGATGCCCTTCCACCCTTGGGAAAAAGACACGCCTTACTTCGAAGGGTGCATGCCAATTGAAGTGATGGCCGAGCGGGGGAAGGAAACTCTGCGCCACGGGCCGATGAAGCCCATGGGTCTCGATAATCCTCGCACCGGGCGCTGGCCGTACGCAGTCGTTCAACTGAGGCAGGACAATGCGCTCGCCACCTTATGGAACATGGTCGGCTTTCAGACGAAACTGAAGCATGGCGAGCAGGTGCGGATCTTCCGTACGATACCGGGCCTGGAAAATGCCGAGTTCGCCCGACTTGGTGGAATTCACCGAAACATTTTCATCAACTCTCCCAAACTGTTGGATCGCGAACTTCGCTTGCAATCGAAGCCAAATGTGCGCTTCGCCGGACAGATCACAGGCTGCGAGGGCTATGTTGAAAGCGCCGCTGTGGGCCTCCTTGCCGCACGGTTCGCAGCGGCAGACTTGCGTGGAGAGACCCTGCCCGCTCCACCGGTTGAGACGGCGATCGGCGCGCTGCTTACCCATATTACCGGCGGCGCGGACGCGGAGACATTCCAACCGATGAACGTCAATTTCGGGCTGATGCCGCCGATCGACGGTCGCTCGAAGAAGGCAGACCGCAAGAAAGCCTATACGGACCGTGCGAGAGCTGCGCTGCAGGCCTGGCTCGAACGGCTGAAAATGACAGAGCTGGCCTAATCCCATCGTTGGGGCCGCGGCGGTCCGCCGCCATAAGAAACGTCAGCCCTTTGGAAGTCCTCCTGCGAACCGATGCCGAAGCATAGCGGCGGCGCGCCCCGCCGTGCCCTCTCGCTCGAACGGCTGCCCCCGCCGGGAGTCTCGGATTGCGAGCACAGTGAGCATGGAGAGTGGCCGGAGCGGCCCCGCAACGCGTACGCCGCTAAGGCTGCGTGCGAAGGATCGCGCCTGATCCACGAGCATCGCGCGCGACTGAGGATCGCTGCAGTGGCGAGCAGCGTCGATGAGGGCCCACAATCCCCCCGCGCCTTGGATCCGCTCGTCGGCACGTTCTAATATTCGCGCACCCAAGCCGAACAGCAGGTTCCCGCGAAACCAGATCGCTTCGCTCGTCTGGACCGTCCACGGGAACGGATCGAACATTCGCAGCCATCCGCTCTCCAGTGCGGCAAGCTCGCGGCCGCTGACCTTGCGAGGGATTAGCTCCCGTTCCGCCTGCTGCAGCCGAGGCTCGGCGGGCGCGGCCGTCCCCTCATCGAGTTCCTCCAGCCGCTCCCGCCACCAAGCGAGCCGGATCGGTCCCAGCATCGGTTCCTTGGTGCTACGAACAACATCGCCCATGGCGCGATCGATGGCGAACAGTGCCGCAAGCGCTCCGCGGTTCGGCAACGGAACGTACGTGAGCGCCAGCCCGAGATCGGCGCCCAGCATCTTTCAGCGGTAGCAGACGGCCTTCACCGCCTCGATCACGTCGGATGCCTTGATCAGCGCCAGTTTCTCGAGGTTCGCGGCATAGGGAAGCGGGACGTCGATGTCTGTAACGCGCAGCACCGGCGCGTCGAGGTCGTCGAAGCCTTCGGTCATCGCAATCGCGATGATCTCCGAGCTGATCGAGCAGACGGGCCAGCCTTCCTCGACCACGACCATGCGGTTCGTTCGCTTGAGGCTCTCGAGGATGGTCGACTTGTCGAGTGGACGCAGCGTGCGAAGGTCGATCACTTCGGCATTTATCCCCTGCCCGACCAGCTCCTGCGCGGCTTCGAGGGCGACGCCTACGCCAATCGAGTAACTGACGATCGTCACATCCTTGCCGGGCCGGACAATCCGCGCCTTGCCGATAGGCAAGGAATAGTCTTCGAGCTGCGGCACGTCGAAATGCTGCCCGTAGAGCAGCTCGTTCTCGAGGAAGACCACCGGGTCGTCAGTGCGGATCGCGGCCTTTAGCAGGCCCTTCGCGTCCGCCGCGCTGTAAGGACAAATCACGATTAGACCGGGTACGTGAGCGTACCAGCTGGCATAATTCTGGCTGTGCTGGGCCGCTACCCGTGCCGCTGCGCCGTTGGGTCCGCGGAATACGATTGGGCAGCGCATCTGCCCGCCCGACATATAGTTGGTCTTCGCCGCCGAATTGATGATGTGGTCGATCGCCTGCATTGCGAAGTTGAACGTCATGAACTCGACGATGGGGCGAAGTCCGCCCATTGCCGCCCCCGTCCCCAAGCCTGCAAAGCCATATTCGGTGATCGGCGTATCGACGACGCGTCTGGGCCCGAACTCGTCGAGCAACCCCTGCGTAACCTTGTAGGCGCCCTGGTACTCGGCCACTTCCTCACCCAGCACGAACACCCGATCGTCGGCGCGCATCTCCTCGGCCATCGCATCGCGAAGGGCTTCGCGCACGGTCATGCTGACGAGCGGCGTGCCTTCGGGCATTTCCGGCTCGTCACGGGTGTGCGCGACGTCGGCGACGAGATCGCGTGCAGCAGTTTCGAAGACGTGCGGTGTCGGTGTCGCCTCGTCCTGCTGCGATTCCGGCGCTGGAATCGACGGTGTCTCGATCGACGCAGGCTTGGGCGTCTCCCTCGTGTCGGACACCTCCTCGACAGAAGCCGCACTGACATCCTCGCCGTCGCCAGCAAGGATTGCGATCGGCTGGCCGACCTTCACTCCGTCGGTGCCTTCCGGGACCAGGATCTTGGCAATCTTGCCTTCGTCAACCGCCTCGAATTCCATCGTCGCCTTGTCTGTCTCGATCTCAGCGAGGATGTCGCCGGACTTCACCTCGTCCCCTTCCTTGACGAGCCACTTGGCGAGCGTTCCCTCTTCCATGGTGGGGGACAGCGCCGGCATCTTGAGCTCAGTGGCCATCAGTAACCCTCCACCAGAACGTCTGTGTAGAGTTCGGCCGGCCCTGGCTCTGGAGCCTCCTCAGCATACTTGGCAGCACCAACAACGATCTCTTTGATTTCTTTGTCGATCGCTTTGAGTTCCTCTTCCTTGACCCCCATCGCCTCGAGGTCGCGCTCGGCATGGAGGATCGGATCGCGGTGCTCGCGAACGCCCTGAACTTCCTCCCGGGTGCGGTATTTGGCCGGATCCGACATGGAGTGCCCGCGGTAACGATAGGTCAGAAGCTCGACGATGATCGGTCCCTTGCCGCTGCGCGTCCATTCGAGCGCCACTTCCGCCGCCCCTCGAACCGCAAGCACGTCCATTCCGTCGACCTGGAAACCCGGGATGCGATGCGCCTCGCCGCGGCGGTACAGCAGCGGCTCCGAGGACGAGCGCTTGATGCTGGTGCCCATCGCATATTGGTTGTTTTCGATCGCGTAGACGACCGGCAGGTCCCATAGCTTCGCCATGTTGAAAGCCTCGTAGACCTGGCCCTGGTTGACCGCGCCGTCACCGAGGTAGGTCAGGCAAACGCCCCCGTCCTCGCTATATTTGTGCTTGAAGGCGAGGCCAGTCCCCAGCGGCACCTGCGCGCCGACGATGCCGTGGCCGCCGTAGAAACCATGGTCGACGCTGAACATGTGCATCGACCCGCCCT
>JBJMVK010000043.1:0-10405 GCA_045810725.1 Sphingomonas sp.
GGGCGTGGTCACCTCGCAGCCTCGATTGCTGCGAGAAGTGCGCGAAACGGCAGGAGGATCGCGCCATGGCGCGACTTGCGGGAGCGCGCCGGCGCCAGCGTCTCGATGCCGGGCCAGTCGCCGGCTTCGTCCTGCTCCTTCGCCAACCAGCGGCTGATGGCGACCAGCGCGTTGGCAATTTCGTCGTGGGCGCGGCCTGTCGAATGCTGTTGAACGAGCGCTGCCGCCGCCTGGCCGAAAGCGCAGGCGTTGACCTGCTGCGAGATCATCCGGATGCGCCGCTCGCCGTCGAGCTCAACGATCATAACGATGCGGCTTCCGCACGTTGGAGATCTGAGTTCGGCCCGCCCGTCTTCGCGCTCGAGTTCACGCATCTCCTGAAGCGACGCTGCAAGGCGCAGGATCTCGGTAGTGTAGAGTGGCGCATTCATTCTCTTCGCCAGGTAGTGCCGCCGGGACCGTCCTCCAACACGATACCGTCACTCTTCAGCTCGTCGCGGATTCGGTCGGCAGCCGCAAAGTCGCGCGCTTTCTTCGCTGCGCTTCGCTCGGCGATCCTGGCTTCGATGGCGTCGCCATCGGCATTGCCCTGGAACCATTGCTCGCTCGTGCCTTCGAGAAGCCCCAGGAGCCGCGCGCTGGACTTTAGAACAGCGGCGTCTTCGATCGCCGAGAGCCGCGACAGCGCAAGCGGCGTATTGAGATCGTCCTGGAGAGCTTGGACGACCATGGCGTCCGGGGCCCCTGGCTCTGCATCGCCGGCCTTCCTGTAAAGTCCGTCGAGCTTCGCCTTCGACTGCTCGATGAGCTTTTCGGTCCACGGCAGAGGCTGGCGATAATGGGCCGACAATAGAGCAAGCCGAAGCGTCTCACCCTTGTGCCCCAGCCCGAGGAGCTCGGCGGGGGTGACGATGTTGCCGAGCGACTTGGACATCTTCTCCGCGCCCATGTCGACGAAACCGTTATGGACCCAGAAGCGCGCCAGCGGCACTCCGCCGTGAGCGCAGCGGCTCTGGGCGATCTCGTTCTCGTGGTGCGGGAAGATGAGATCGAGCCCGCCGCCGTGGATGTCGACAGTCTCCCCGAGGTGGGCGCGGATCATCGCCGAGCATTCGATGTGCCAGCCCGGGCGGCCAGGACCCCAGGGTGAATCCCATCCGATTACGCCCCCGGGACTGGGCTTCCACAGGACGAAGTCCGCCGGATCGCGCTTATAGGGTGCGACTTCGACCCGCGCGCCCGCGATCATCTGCTCTCGGTCACGGCGGCTGAGCACTCCATAATCGGGGTCGCTCGGCACCGAGAAGAGGACGTGCCCCTGGGCCTCGTACGCGTGTCCGAGGCCGATCAGCCGTTCTATCATCTCGACCATGGCCGGGATTTCCTTGGTGGCGTGCGGCGCAATGGTTGGCGGGACGACACCGAGCGCAGACATGTCCTCGATGTAGAAACGCTCGTATCGCTCGGTGAGGATCGACGGGTCGACGCCCTCGTTCTGGGCAGACGCGATGATCTTGTCGTCTATGTCCGTGACGTTTCGCGCATAGACGAGACTGTTCTCGCCGAACTCGTGGCGGATCAGCCGGGCGAGGGTATCGAACACCACGGCGGGGCGAGCATTGCCGATATGCGCGCGTCCATAGACCGTGGGGCCGCACACATACATGGTGATACGCTCCGGGTTCATCGGAACGAACGCAGCTTTCTCGCGCGTCATGGTGTCGTGGAGGCGGATCATTTCGCTTCAACTGCCGGCTTGTGCCGCCTTGCCTGCACCCAGTCCACGATTCCCCGGCCGCTGGCATTCAGCAGCGGATAGGTGATGGACTTCGTCATCCAATGCGGCCGGTCGGCCTGTGGCCCATAGACCATGTCGGTCGCGAGGTTTGCGAGAAGGAAGAACAAGGTGGCGCCGAGCAGGCCTTTCAAAAGGCCGAATCCGCTTCCGAGCACTCGGTCGATAGGCCCAAGAACCGGCGAGCGTCTCGTTCTCCACCCGAGCGACCTCGCGAGCAGCTTCACGAGGAGGAAGCTCGGGACGAACAGGAGGGCGAAAGCAAGGACTGCGCCCGCCGCGGGGCTGGTATGGAACGTATTTTCAAGGCCGGTCCACAGCTGCGCATGGAATAGCTTGAGCGTGGCGATGGCAACCACCCAGGCGAACAGCGAAATCACCTCGTGGACGAAGCCGCGCACGAAGCCGACGGCGGCGCCGCCAATCAACACGAGGAACACGAAGACATCGAGCGCGGTCATGGGGCGGGGCTAGCTTAGGGAAACAACCGATGCCAGCCGCTAATCGAGGATTGGCTTGTAGACCGCGATTCGTCCCGGCGGCGCGACGCCGAGGCGGAGCATGCTGATACCCGCGGCGACGAGAGCGGCGATCGAGGCGGTGAACAACAGGGTCGGCGTGACCCTCAGACCGGCGAGATGAAACGCGACGCCGACAGTCACTGCTCCGGCTGTCTGGCCAAGTAGTCGGGCGGTTGCGAGCATTCCGCCGGCAGCGCCCGAGCGGGGCTTGGGTGCAGCGCTGACGATCGTCCGGTTGTTGGGTGACTGGAACAGCCCGAAACCAAGCCCGCACACGGCCATGCGCCAGGCAATGTCGAAATTGTCGGGAGCCGAACCCAGCCGTGAGAGAAGGAACAGCCCGGCAGCGAAGATAATGAGACCGATGCCTCCGAGGAGACCGGCGCTGATCCGGTCGGCGAGACGCCCGGCAATGGGCGCCGCGATACCGACGGCAATCGGCCACGGCGTCATCAGGAGTCCCGTGGCAAAGACGGACCGGCCGAGAACCGACTGGAACAGGAACGGGATCGCCACGTAGGCGAGCATCTGCGCCGCGAACGACACCACCGACGTGGTGATCGAAAGGCTGAAAATTGGGATCCGAAGCAGGTCGAGCGGCATCAGCGGGTTGGATGCACCCCATTCGCGCCAGACCAGCCACGCCCCCGCTCCAACTCCGGCGATGACCATCAACAGCGCAAGCGGGTCGCCCTCGCGCGCCACGTCTTCAGCTCCGAATACGACGAGCCCCATCGTGGCGCCGCTTAAAAGTGCCGATCCCCAGTCGAATGGCCGCCCGTGCCCCTGCGGCTCGGGAAGAGTTTTGCGCCCGATAATCAGTGCTGCAATGCCGATCGGCAGGTTGATGAGGAACAGCCATTGCCAGGATGCAATGCTGAGAATGACGGCGGCGAGCGTCGGTCCGATTGCGGCCGACATCGAAAGCACCATGGCATTATAGCCGATTCCGCGTCCGAGCATCTTCGCGGGATAGGTCGCACGAACGAGCGCCGCGTTCATGCTCATGATGCAGGCCGCGCCGATGCCCTGGAATACGCGGGCGCCAACCAGCAACGCCAGGGTTCCACCAGCGGCGCAAGCGACCGATCCAAGGGTGAAGAGCGCCAATCCTGGAATGTAGATGCACTTGTAGCCGATCCGATCGCCGAGGGCCGCGAGCGGCAGCAGAAGGATCGTGATCGTCAGCTGGTAGGCGTTGATTACCCAAACCGACGATGCGGGTGAGGCTCCGAGCTGATGGGCAATCACCGGCAGAGCCACGTTGGCGATTGCTCCGTCGAGTACCGCCATGGTGAGTGCCAGCCAGATGCTGATCACGGACCAGTATCGCCGTGGGAGCGGCAGGCCGTCTTGCTGGTGATGCTCGGTCGCGCTTTGAACGTTCACGTTTCTAAGCTCAGTGGTGGAAATGCCTAACGAACTTCAACGCATGCGGATGCTAGTGCTGAATGCGCAAGCAGCCGCTTGAAGGCCCTCCTTGCGCGGAGGCCATGCTCAGCGGCCGAGGATCTGGTCCACCAACTGTTGCAGGTTGGCGATCTCTGCGAGCTTCACCCCTTCGCCGCCCTTCACCCCCTTTGGCACCCACGCCTGCTCGAACCCCAGCTTGGCAGCTTCCTTCAGCCGAAGGTTCGCATGACCGACGGGCCGGATCTCGCCCGAGAGCGCGATTTCGCCAAGGATCACGGCGTCCTGCGGCACCGGCCGTTCCGACAGCGCCGAGATCAATGCCGCTGCGACACTAAGATCCGCCGCCGGGTCGCTAAGGCGGTATCCGCCGGCGACGTTCAGATAGACCTCGGCGGTCCCGAAGCTGAGACCGCAACGCGCCTCGAGGACGGCAAGGATCATCGCCAGGCGCCCGCTGTCCCAGCCGACAGCTGAGCGCCGAGGCGTGGCGCCGGTCGCCAACCGCACGGTCAGGGCCTGAATTTCAATCAGCACCGGGCGCGAGCCTTCGATAGCTGGGAACACGCTGGTTCCGCTTACGGCCTCGCCGCGGTGAGTCAGGAACAAGGCGGAGGGATTGGGAACCTCATTCAGGCCCTGCCCTTCCATCGCGAAGACGCCAATCTCGTCGGTGGCGCCAAAGCGGTTCTTCATGGCTCGCAGGATCCGATACTGGTGGCTTCGCTCACCTTCGAAGCTCAGTACCGTGTCCACCATGTGCTCGAGCACGCGCGGGCCGGCGATCGTACCATCCTTGGTGACATGGCCGACCAGCACCAGCGCGGTGCCGCTCTCTTTGGCGAAACGAACGAGCTCCTGCGCTGAAGCCCGCACCTGGCTGACCGTCCCAGGAGCTCCTTCCATCAGATCGGAATGCATCGTCTGTATCGAATCGATGATGAGCAGGGACGGAGGCTCTCCCTCACCGATGGTCGTCAGGATGTCACGCACCGACGTCGCCGCGGCCAGTCGAACCGGGGCGCGACCGAGACCCAGACGGACTGCGCGAAGCCGCACCTGCTCGGCCGATTCCTCACCCGAGACATAGACGACCTTGCGGCCCTCCTGCGCGAGCCGCGCTGCGACCTGCAGCAGCAGTGTCGATTTACCGATCCCGGGGTCGCCGCCGACCAGCATCGCCGATCCACCGACGATCCCGCCGCCGATGGCCCGGTCGAATTCCGCAAGTCCGCTTGGGAGCCGTTCCGGAAGCGCGGCCGGGGTTTCGAGACCGACCAGCGGGATCACTCGCCCGCCCCCCTGCAGATTGTGCTTCGCAGCGAAAATGCTCGCGACGCCCGCAGCTTCCTGGACGAGGCTGTTCCACTCGGCGCAATCGGGGCATTGCCCCTGCCATCTGTTGCTGGCCGAGCCGCAGGCCTGGCAGATGTATCGTGATTTCACCTTCGCCATCTGGAAGAACAATACACGAACATCGCTCGCGCGGAAGCGCATAATCGAGCAGCAGCTGCAGCAGGGCAGACCTACGCGAAATCGGCTGATATGGGCGCCCGAATGGAAGGCATCTCGTTCGCTCCGATCGGCGTCCTGCTACTCGTCGCTTGCTTGATCGCGATGCTGACCCGGCGCCTTGGTCTGCCCTATATCGTCGGACTGCTCGCCGCCGGGTTCCTCATTGCCCTCCTCCCCAACAGCCCCAATCTGCCGCTGTCGCGCGAGCTCATCTTCAACGTTCTCCTTCCGCCGCTCGTGTTCGAGGCTGCCCTCCAGCTTAACTGGCGCCGGTTCCGCCACGAACTTCCACTGACGCTGATCCTCGCATTCGCCGGGGTCGCCATCGCCGCGGTCGTGGTTGCTGCGGGCATGCACCTGATCATCGGGTGGAGCGTGATCGGCGCGGCGCTGTTCGGCGTGCTCATCGCAGCGACGGATCCAGTCTCAATCATCGCCGCGTTCCGCGAAATGAGTTGTTTGCCGAGGGTGTCGATGGTGGTCGAGGCCGAAAGCCTCCTCAACGACGGGGTCGCGGCGGTGGGGTTTGCAGTCCTGTCAGCCATCGCGGTCGGCTTGACGCCAAGCATCCAGAGCATGGAACTGGGGTTCCTCTGGACCCTCTTCGGGGGCCTTGCGATCGGGCTTGCGATCAGCGGCGCGATCCTGCTGGTCGTGGGCCGTACCGATGATCCGCTGGTCGAGATCACTCTGACGACGATCGCCGCTTATGCCTCATTCCTCATTGCCGAGCGCTTCCACGCGTCGGGCATCATCAGCGTTCTTGCGGCAGGATTGATGATCGGCAGCGCAGGGACGCGGTTCCTGTCGCCCGAAGGCCGCGATCGCGTGCACTGGGCGTGGGAATATTTTGCCTTCCTCGCAAACAGCTTCGTCTTCATTCTCATTGGCATGAATGTCGCGAACCAGCCGCTTGAACGGCTCGGTTCGACACAAGCCGCTGCAGCAATCCTACTGGTCCTCCTCGGCCGCGCGGTGTCGGTCTATCCGCTGGCAGTCTTGTTCCACTGGTCACGATGGCGCCTTCAACCGGCGCTCCAGCACACCTTGTTCTGGGGCGGATTGCGCGGAGCGCTCGCGCTGGCGCTCGCCCTCGCCGTGCCGCCGGTTGTTCCCGAGCGAAATGCAATCATCCTCACATCATTCGTCGTCGTTGCCTTCTCTATCCTCGTCCAGGGACTGACGATGCCGTGGCTCGTCAAGCGCCTCGAGCTCAGCCGAGAAGAGCCGGGGGAGCCAGTTGCCGCCCCTGCTGCGTCTGCTAGTCGCGGCGAGTGAGCGTCCTCCCCGAACCCCTTCGAATTTCGCAGTTCCGCAACTTCTGGTTTGCAAGGCTGACGTGGACCATCGGCAGCCTTGCAATGGTCATCGTCATTGGCTGGCAGGTCTACGACATCGCCCGCCATACGATGGGGTTGAAGGAAGCTGCGTTGCGGCTCGGGATCATCGGTCTTGTCCAGTTCGTGCCGCTGTTCCTACTGACACTCCTCACCGGCTGGACCGCGGACAGGCTGGACCGACGCTCGATCGCCAGGGTCGCGGTCGCCCTTGAACTTGGATGCGCCGTCGCGCTCGGCTGGCTGGCGTGGACGCACACGACCACGCTGCTCTCGCTCTACGTCGTAGCTGCGTTGCTTGGCGTCGGCCGCGCTTTCGCCGGTCCTGCGCTCGGGGCCCTTGCGCCCAACCTCGTCCCGCGCGAGATCCTCCCCCGGGCGATCGCGCTGTCGTCGATCGCCTGGCAGAGCGGCGCGATTCTGGGTCCCGCATTGGGCGGCTATCTGTACGCTTTCGCGCCGTACGCACCTTACCTTGCGAGCGCGCTCCTGTTCGCCATTGCCTTCCTCTGCCTCGCCGCGATCGCGGAAGTACCACGCGCCGGCCTCGCGCGCGGGCCTAGCCCCTGGGCGCAGATGGTCGAGGGGCTGAAATATGTCCGGCACAACCGGCTGGTGCTCGGAGCAATCAGTCTAGACCTCTTTGCGGTTCTCCTCGGCGGAGCGACGGCAATGTTGCCGGTGTTCGCCCGCGACGTCCTTCACGCCGGCCCGGAGGGGCTCGGTCACCTGCGCGCCGCTCCCGCCGTCGGCGCAACCCTGACGGCTGCTTTCTTTTCGGCGCGGCCGCTCAAGCACAACGTCGGCGTGAAGATGTTGAGCGCGGTCGCGGTGTTCGGACTGGCGACAATCATATTCGGGGTATCGCGATGGATGCCACTGTCGCTTGCCTGCCTTGCGCTGCTCGGTGCGGCCGACATGTTCTCGGTCTATGTCCGCCAGTCGCTCATCCAATTGTACACGCCCGATGCAATGCGCGGCCGCGTGGGCGCTGTGTCGCAACTGTTCATCTCGGCCTCCAACGAGCTGGGCGAAGCGGAATCGGGCTTCCTCGGTGCCATAATCGGCCCGGTGCCGGCGGTGATCGCAGGTGGGATCGGCGCAATCGCGGTCGTACTGCTCTGGTCCTGGTGGTTCCCGGAACTGCGCCTTGCAAAGAGCTTCGACGCACCCGATTTGCGCGGGGCACAATCAGAGGAGCCCGTTTGATGAACGCCGCCAACGTCCTCGAAACCATCGGCAACACCCCGCACATCCGGATCAACCGCCTGTTCGGCGAAGGGGCGCAAGTCTGGATGAAGTCGGAGCGATCAAATCCCGGCGGCTCGATCAAGGATCGAATAGCGCTTTCCATGATCGAGGATGCGGAGCGCTCGGGCAAGCTCAAGCCAGGCGGTACCATCATCGAGCCGACGTCGGGGAACACCGGCATTGGACTGGCGATGGTCGCGGCAGTCAAGGGCTACAAGCTCATCCTCGTCATGCCCGAGAGCATGAGCATCGAGCGGCGGCGCCTCATGCTCGCTTACGGGGCTACGTTCGACCTCACTCCCAAGGAAAAGGGAATGTCGGGAGCAATCGAGCGCGCGCAGGAACTCATCGCCCAGACTCCCAACAGCTGGATGCCGCAGCAGTTCGACAACCCGGCGAACGTCGAAGTGCATCGGCGCACGACCGCGCAGGAGATCCTCCGCGACTTCGCCGACGCGCCGCTTGACGCGATCATCACCGGCGTCGGAACGGGTGGACACATCACCGCCTGCGCCGAGGTGCTGAAGTCCGCATGGCCCGACCTCAAGGTGTTCGCCGTCGAGCCGGCACTTTCACCGATCCTCAGCGGCGGCAAGCCGGGCCCGCATCCGATCCAGGGGCTCGGCGCGAATTTTGTCCCGAATATTCTCAATACCGAGATCCTCGACGGCATCATCGACGTCGATGCCGGCGAAGCCAAGGAGATGGCTCGTCGAGCCGCCCGCGAGGAAGGTTTGTTGATCGGGATCTCCTCCGGGGCCGCACTTGCCGGAGTGGCCCAGAAGCTCCCCGAACTCGGGGATCGAGCCCGGATCCTGACCTTCAATTACGACACTGGCGAGCGTTACCTTTCGGTGGCCGACTTCCTGCCCGAGGAAAATACTTAAGCCAACGCTAACCGCGTTCATTCGGGCGGAGATTAACCGCTCTGTGGCTAATGGCCTGCTGAAGGTCCGTACTTTTGTCGCGGACCGGTTGTGGGGAACCATGCGTCGGGCACGTTTTGCAATTGCGTTTGAAACCAACGATGAACTTCTCGCGCGCTCTTCCGTGCGCGACGCGCTAAGCTTCGACCTCCACAGCCCCGACAGCAGCGACGAACTCTCACTCGCCGAATGGCGCGTTGCGGGCCTCGACCTGATCGCGATCCTGCTCGGCTTCACGCATCTTATTTTTCTCGTGGCTTATGTGCTTTTGGCCTCCAAAGTGCCGATTGCCCCCACGCTCGACAACCCGCTGCTGCCCTCCGTTCTAGCGATCGCCCTCGACTGCGCCGCCGGCGCGGCGATGGTAATGCGCCGCCGGATCGACGTCGCTCCCCACAGCGTCATTCGAGCGCTTTGTGTCTACGTTGCGCTCAGCGGATTGCTTTGGACGTGGTTCGGGAGGACGGTTCAGGACGACGTCTTCGTCGTGCCGATCGCGGCAGCACAGATCATCCTTTGCGCGGGCATCTCGATGGGCACCATCGTCTCCATCAACTCGCCCCCGCTTGCCGCGGTAAACGCGGTCGTCGCGACCTTTGCCGCCGCCATGCTCGCCAATTCACCGCTCATTCCGGTTGGCGTCGCGATTCTGTCGCTTGCGCTCGTTGCCTACAGCATCGCAGGGACGAGGCAGGTCATCGCCACGGGCCGCATCCGCCTGAAGTTGGAAGCGCAGGCGAGAAAAGCCCTCCATTTCGTCGACGAGTTCGAAAACAGCGGGCGAGGCTGGTTCTGGGAGACCGACTCGCTCGGCACCCTCTCCTATGTTTCGCAGCAGCTTGCCGACGATTTCCAGTGTGACCCGGAGGCCCTGCTGGGCCGGCAGTTCACCGATCTGCTGTCAGTCGATCAGGCTTCCGAAACGGCCGAGGAGCGCAAGACCCTGGGCTTCCATCTCTCGGCACGCTTCCCCTTCTCGGACGTCGTGGTGCGGCCCGCCAGCGAAGAGGACGTGCACTGGTCGCTATCGGGGAACCCGATCTTCGACGAGCGCGGGCGATTCCTCGGCTTTCGGGGGATCGGCACGGATCTTACTGAGCAGCGCAAGTCGGAACGCGAGATTTCCCGCCTCGCCCGCTTCGACTCGCTTACGGCGCTTCCGAACCGTGCAATGATGCGGCAGACGCTCGAGGAGGCGCTGCGCAATTCCGCCCATCGGCAGAAGGGTTGCGCGCTGTTCATGATCGACCTCGACCGGTTCAAGAACGTGAACGACACGCTTGGCCATCCGATCGGCGATGCGCTGCTCCGGCAAGTCTCGGAGCGGCTTAAGTCCGTCATGGGCAATCACGGACAGGTTGGACGACTAGGCGGCGACGAGTTCCAGGCGGTGCTTCCCGGCACCGTCGACATCGGCCTCCTCGAACCGCTCGCCCGAACGCTGATTGAACAGGTCTCCCGCCCGTACGTCATCGAGGGCCACAAGGTGACCATCGGTGCATCGCTGGGGATCGCGATCGGCGATCCGGGACGCGCGAGCGCCGACGCCCTCGTGCGCAACGCTGACCTTGCGCTCTATGCGGCCAAGGGGGCCGGACGCGGCAAGCATCGGTTCTACGAGCCCTCGATGCACAGCGAGGCCGCCGAACA